>JAFMSC010000321.1 GCA_017353825.1 Hyphomicrobiaceae bacterium
TGAGCTTCGACGTGAGCGAGGGCCAGATCGTCACCATCCTAGGCGGCAACGGGGCGGGCAAGACCACCGTGCTGCGCTCGGTGTGCGGCGCGCTCGAGCCGCAGAAGGGCAGCGTCCTCTTCGCCGGCCGCGCCATCAGGGGGCGCGAGCCCGACTGGGTGGCCCGCCACGGCATTGCCCACGTGCCCGAGGGGCGCGAGATCTTCCCGTTCATGACCGTCAAGGGCAACCTCCTGATGGGTGCCTACGCGCGCCGCGAGCGCACCGGCATCGAGCGCGACATGGAGATGGTCTTTAGCTACTTCCCCATCCTGCGCGAGCGCACCGACCAGACTGCCGGCTACCTCTCCGGCGGTCAGCAGCAGATGCTGGCCATCGGCCGTGGCCTGATGGCCCGCCCCCGCCTGATGTTGCTCGATGAGCCGTCGCTGGGCCTGTCGCCGATCCTCACCAGGGAGATCTTCAGCATCATCCGGCGCCTTAACGAGGAGCAGGGCGTGACCATGCTGCTGGTCGAACAAAACGCCAACATGGCGCTCAAGACTGCGCACTACGGCTACGTGTTGGAGACGGGTCGCATCGTGCTGGAGGGCGCCTGCGACAAGCTTGCCCAGAACGAGGACGTGCGCGAGTTCTATCTCGGCCACAAGCAGACCGCCGTACGCGGCAACAAGCGCTGGAAGCGCACCAAGCGCTGGCGCTAGCGGGGGAAAGGCAGCCATGAGCGCGATCAACGTTGAGAGCGTCGCCATCGACGGCTTCACCACCCTCCCGACCCTGTTCTGGCACCGCGTCAAGACCAAGGGCTCGAAGGTGGCAATGCGCGAGAAGGACCGGGGCATCTGGAAGCCCTACACTTGGAGCCAGTACGGCGCGCGTGCCAAGGCCGTCGGCATGGGGCTGATCGCGCTCGGCCTTGAGCCGGGCGACCGGGTGGCGATCCTCTCGGACAACAACAAGGAGTGGCTGTTCTGCGACCTTGGCGTCCTGTGCGCGGCCGGCGTCTCCACCGGCATCTACCCCACCGACTCGCCGGCGCAGGTCGAGTATCTCGTCAACGACAGCGGCACCAAGTTCCTGTTCGTGGAGGACGAGGAGCAGCTCGACAAGATCCTGGCCGTGCGCGAGCGCACGCCGGCCCTGAAAAAGATCATCGTGCTCGACATGGAGGGCCTGCGCGACTTCAAGGACCCTGCGGTGATGCCGCTCGACGACCTCTACGCGCTGGGCGAGGCCTACGCCCGCGACCACGGGCCCGTCTGGGAGGAGCGCATGTGGCTGCCCAAGCCCGGCGACGTGGCCATCATCGTCTACACCTCAGGCACCACGGGTCCGTCCAAGGGCGCGCTGCTCACCCACCGCAACATCATCTTCCAGGGCGGCGCCTTCGCTCGCGTCAGTCAGGAGCTGGCGCTGCGTGAGACTGACGAGGCGCTGAACTTCCTGCCGCTGTGCCACGTCGCGGAGCGGCTCGGCGGTTGCTATAATCACATCGCCTCCACGCACGTGGTCAACTTCGCCGAGGCGCCCGACACCGTGCCGCAGAACTTGCGCGAGGTGGCGCCACACGTCCTCTTGGCCGTGCCGCGCGTGTGGGAGAAGCTCTATTCGGGCGTCACCATTGCGCTGAAGGAGGGCACATGGGTGGGCCGCGCGGCCTACCGCGCCGCCATCGCCATCGGCATGAAGGCCAGCGCCTACGAGCTGGCAGGCAGGCCGGTACCAATCCTGTTGCGCGCCGCGCGAGCTGCGGCAAACTGGCTTGCGCTCAAGAACATGCGGGTGATGCTGGGCCTTGACCGCATCCGTTACGCCGCCACCGGTGCCGCACCCATCTCGCCCGACCTCATCCGCTGGTACTGGGCGCTGGGGGTGCGGATGTTCGAGGTCTACGGCCAGACCGAGAACACCGGCCTTGCCACCGCCAACTGGCCGGGCCACGTCAAGATCGGCAGCATCGGCAGCGCCGCCCCCGGCACCGAGGTCAAGCTCTCCCCGCAGGGCGAGATCCTGCTGCGCGGCCCCCACGTCTTCGCGGGCTACCTCAACAAGCCGGAGAAGACGGCGGAGGTCCTGCGCGAGGGCTGGCTGCATACGGGCGACGTGGGCGAGATGGACGAGACCGGTTTCGTGCGCATCACCGACCGCATGAAGGACATCATCATCACCGCCGGCGGCAAGAACATCACGCCCTCGGAGATCGAGAACCAGCTCAAGTTCTCGCCCTACATCTCCGATGCCATCGTCATCGGCGACAAGCGCAACTATCTCACCTGCCTCGTCATGATCGACCACGACAATGTCGTGAAGTTCGCGCAGGACCACGACGTGCCGTTCACCAACTATGCCAGCCTGTGCCGAGCGCCGGAGGTCGTAGAGCTGATCGGCAACGCGGTGGAGACGGTGAACAAGAAATTCGCCCGCGTGGAGACGATCAAGAAGTTCCGGCTGATCGACCAGCTGCTCACGGCCGAGGACGAGGAGCTCACCCCAACCATGAAGCTCAAGCGCAGTCTGGTCGAGAGCAAATACCGCGAGCTCATCAACGGCATGTACGCCGCACCGCCTTGAGGCGTCGAAAGCATATTATGGGTTTAGCTTTGCAGGAAGCAGCGGAGGAAAGGGACCATGAGGAAACGATTGAGGATGGCCTTGGGCGCGCTGTTTGCGGGCGCGCTGGCGGCCCCCGTGCTCGCCGAGGACGGCGTCACCGACACCGAGATTATCCTCGGCAGCCACACCGCGCTCTCCGGACCGGTGAGCGGCTGGGGCATCGGCGCCACCGAGGGCGCCCGCATGCTCTTTGACGAGGTAAACGAGAAGGGCGGCGTGCACGGGCGCAAGCTCAAGCTGATCGTTGAGGATAACCAGTATTCCGTGCCGCGTGCCGTGCAGGCTGCCAACAAGCTCATCAACAACGACAAGATCTTCCTGATGGTGGGCGCGCTCGGCACGCCCATGAACAACGCGGTGTTCGGCGAGCAGTTCGAGAAGGGCGTACCCAATATCTTTCCCTTCACCGCCGCGCGCTCGATGTCCGAGCCGCTGCACCCGCTGAAATTCGCGCAGTTCTCGTCCTATTACGACCAGGTACGGGCCGCCACCAAGCACTTCGTGGAGAAGGAGGGCAGGAGGAAGGTTTGCGCGATGTACCAGGACACGGATTTCGGCCACGAGATCCGTGACGGCGTCCAGGACCAGGCCAAGGCCGGCAAGTTCGAGGTGGCCTCCGAGGCGGCCTACGGCCCCAAGGACACCGAGTTCGTCGCACCCATCACCAAGCTGCGCTCGGCAGGCTGCGACCTGGTGGTGCTGGGCTCGATCATCGCCGACACCATCGGCGCCGTCGGCACGGCTCGCAAGCTCGGTTGGAACGACGTGATCTTCGTCGGCCAGGCCGCCTCCTACGATCCCAGGGTGGCGGCGGCGCCGCCCATGGAGGGCTTCTACTCCGGCACCGGCATGCCCTACTCCTACGCCGACACCAGCGGCGATGCGATCAAGGCATGGTCCGACAAGTACAAGGCGCGCACCGGCCAAGAGCCCAACAGCGCCGCGCAGTACTCCTATGTGGGCAGCGACATCATCGTCAAAGCTCTGCAAGCTGCTGGCAAGGACTTGACGCGGGCGAAGTTCCTCGCCGCCCTCGAGGGGATCAAGGACTACAAGCCGATGTTCCCTGGCCCGCTCCTGAGCTACGGCCCGCAGCGGCACCAGGGCTCGTTCGCCACCTTCCTCGCCAAGGCCGAGGGCGGCCGCTGGAGGGTGGTCGCAGAGAACCTGTTGTATTGACCGGCCTACCCTCTCCCCGCAAGCGGGGATGACCGGCCTTCCCTCTCCCCGCAAGCGGGGAGAGGGAAACCGCGCTCGCCTCGCCTCACGGCCTCGCTACGATCGGCGCGTCGAAGGAGCGGGTGGCGTGAGCCGGCGTAAACGTGAAGTGCCACCATTCCCTGTGATAGTTGCGGAAGCCCTCTCGGGCCATGGCCTCGACCAGGGTCCGGCGCCAGCGCGCCTGCTCGGCGGTGATGTCGGGCGCGGCCGTGTGGCTCAAGGGATCGAAGCAGTCAAACCCCGTCCCCATGTCGACGCTGTCGTCGGGGGCGCGGTCTTTTGCTAACCCCGTGCACGGACCATAAGTGGCCTGACGGTTGAAGGAGGCCGCCGGCCTGGCAGGCAGCTCCACCAGGGTCAGATCCACGGTATCGCCGCGCGAGTGGTGCGAAGCGGTGGACACATAGCCCTCCGCGATCAGCTGACTGCGGTCGACATGGGGATGGAAGCGCTTGAGGAGCCGGTCGGCGGGCAAGCCCACGGCGCCCTCCACCCAGGAAACGAAGGCGCGCACCGCGCGGCGCGGGCGGTAGCAATCGTAGACCTTGAGCGACAATCCGCGCGCCAGCAGCGCCTGCTGCACGCGCGCGAGGGCCCCGGCAGCCTCGCGCAGGAGCACGCATTCGCCAGCCTCGTAGCCCGGCAGCCGCCGGCCGGTGAAGTTGTCGGATCCGGCATAGCGCATGTCCTGCAGGATGCTGGCGTCGATATCGCGCAGATAGACAAGCGGATCGGGCAGCGGATTGGGCTTTGTGACGATCCCACTTTGCGGCTGCTGAGCCGGAGCATCAGCGCACGCCAGCGCGCCCATCGCCAATAGCACGGCCGCTGCGGCACGAGCACCGCTCCCCCTCCGGCCGGAACGCCACCATCCTGCCATGCCCGCCTGCGTTCGCGCCGATGGCCGGCCATTTTTTCGAGCCATTTTTTTCGTCGTGCCTCGCCTGCCCCAGGACTATGGATAAGGGCGGGATCTTAATTGTGACTGCCCGCGAGGACCTGGAGCACCATGCCGTCCACCCCCTTCGATTCGGCCATCTTCCGCGATGTGTTTGCCGCACCGGCCATGCGCGAAACCTTCTCCGACGAGGCCGCGGTGCGCCGCTGGGTCGAGGTGGAGGTGGCGCTGGCCGCCGCCGAGGCGCGCGCTGGAGTGATTCCGCAGGCGGCGGCCGAGGCGATCCGACAAGCCGCCCGCCCCGACGCCATCGACCTCGCCAAGCTCAAGACCGAGACGGACTTGGTGGGCTATCCCATCGTCGGCGTGGTACACCAGCTGGCCAAGCAGGTCGGCGAGGCTGGCCGCTACGTCCACTGGGGCGCCACCACCCAGGACATCATGGACACCGCCACGGTGCTGCAGGTGCGCGAGGCCCTGGCGCTCGTCGAGACCGACCTCGCCGCCATCGACGCCGCCCTCGCCGGCCTCGCCGACCGCCACCGCCGCACGGTCATGGCAGGGCG
>JAFMSC010000322.1 GCA_017353825.1 Hyphomicrobiaceae bacterium
AAAGCGCCAGCCGTGGGAGCCGCGGCCCCCGCAGCGGCGTGACCGCGAGGACCGCGTGCCCACGCCGGTGGGCCTTGGCGACCATGTCCCGGCCTTTCTGCGCCGCCCCATACGAACGGGTCATTAAGGGCTGCCAGCTTGGTTGATTGGCCCTTGTGCGCGCGCTTCCCAGAGGTGGTGATGCGACCACCCCCAGCGGCCGTTGCCATCGAACAGGATCACTGCACCAGCAGCTGATTGTTACGTGTCCCTGCCGCTGGCGGCGCAAGGGTGAGCAACCAGGCCACTCGATCCGTGCCTACTCCGCCGCCTCCCGCTCCCTCTTGCCCCTTCCCACGGGCCGCCGACCGAGCAGCTCGCGCAGATACTCACCCGTATAGCTCTCCCTCGCGCGCGCCACATCCTCCGGTGTCCCTTCAGCCACGATCCGGCCGCCGCCGTCGCCGCCCTCGGGCCCCATGTCGATAATCCAGTCGGCGGTCTTGATGACCTCCAGGTTGTGCTCGATCACCACCACCGTGTTGCCGGCGTCGGCCAACTCGTGCAGCACCTCCAGGAGCTTGGCCACGTCGTGGAAGTGCAGGCCCGTCGTCGGCTCGTCCAGAATATAGAGCGTCCGCCCCGTCGCCCGCCGCGACAGCTCCTTGGCGAGCTTGATCCGCTGCGCCTCGCCGCCCGACAGCGTCGTCGCCTGCTGGCCAATGCGGATGTAGCCGAGCCCCACCCGCGCCAGCGTCTCGAGCTTGTCGCGGATCGACGGCACCGCTTTGAAGAACTCGGCACCCTCCTCAACCGTCATGTCGAGCACGTCGGCCACAGACTTGTCCTTGAACTTTACCTCTAGCGTCTCACGGTTGTAGCGCTTGCCCTTGCAGACATCGCAGGTGACGTATACGTCGGGCAGGAAGTGCATCTCGATCTTGATGACGCCGTCGCCCTGGCAGGCTTCGCAGCGCCCGCCCTTGACGTTGAACGAGAAGCGCCCCGGCTGGTAGCCGCGCGCCTTGGCCTCGGGCAGGCCCGCGTACCACTCACGGATCGGCGTGAAGGCGCCGGTGTAGGTGGCGGGGTTGGAGCGCGGGGTCCTGCCGATCGGCGACTGGTCGATGTCGATCACCTTGTCGAGGTGTTCCAGCCCCTCCATCCTGTCGTGCGCGCCGGGGTGTTCGCGCGCCCCGTTGAGCCGCCGCGCCACGGCCTTGTAGATGGTATCGATCAGCAGCGTTGACTTGCCGCCGCCGGACACGCCGGTGATGCAGGTGAGCAGGCCCAGCGGGATCGAGGCCGTGACGTTCTTGAGGTTGTTGGCGCGCGCCCCCACCACGGCGAGCACCTTGCCGTTGGGCCGGCGGCGCTGCTTGGGTAGGGGAATCTGGCGCGTGCCCGTCAGATACTGCCCGGTGAGGCTGTTGGGGCTCGCCATGATCGCGGCGGGCGTGCCCTGGGCCACGATGTGCCCACCGTGGACGCCGGCGCCGGGGCCGATGTCCACCACGTGGTCGGCGGAGAGGATGGCATCCTCGTCGTGTTCCACCACGATCACGGTGTTGCCGATGTCGCGCAGGTGCTTGAGGGTGTCCAAGAGCTTGGCGTTATCGCGCTGATGCAGGCCGATGGAAGGCTCGTCGAGCACGTAGAGCACGCCGGTGAGGCCGGAGCCGATCTGCGAAGCCAGCCGGATGCGCTGGCTTTCGCCGCCGGACAGCGTACCGGAGGAGCGCGACAGCGTGAGGTAGTCAAGGCCAACGTCGACCAGGAACTGCAGGCGCTCGCGGATCTCCTTGAGGATGCGCGTGGCGATCTCGTTCTGCTTGGCCGTGAGCCTGCCCGGCAGCGCCGCAAACCAGGCGTTGGCGGCGCGGATCGAGAAGTCGGTCACCTGGCCGATGTTGAGCCCGTCGATCTTCACCGCCAGGGCCTGAGGCTTGAGGCGATAGCCGCCGCAAGCGTCGCAGGGGTGCGCGTCCTGGTAGCGGGAGAGCTCCTCGCGGATCCAGTCGGACTCGGTCTCACGGAAGCGGCGGGCCAGGTTGTTGATCACGCCCTCGAACGGCTTGTTGGTCCTGTAGGTGCGTCCCCCCCCGTCCTGGTAGACGATCTCCACCGGCTCGTGTCCGGTGCCGTGGAGGATGGCGTCCCTTACCTTCCTGGGCAGCCTCGCCCACGGCGTGCGCATCGACACCTTGAAGTGCTTGGCCAGCCCCTCCAGCGCCTGCTCATAGTAGACGCGCGTCGAGCTGGCTCCCGAGCCGTTGCCCGACTTGGCCCACGGATAGACCGCACCGTCCTTCAGGCTCAGCGTTTCGTCCGGCACCACCAACCCGGGCTCGAAGCGCAACTCCGTGCCGAGCCCGTCGCACTTGGGACAGGCGCCAGCCGGCGCGTTGAACGAGAACAACCGCGGCTCGATCTCCTCGATGGTGAAGCCCGACACCGGGCAGGCGAAGCGGGCCGAGAAGGTCATACGCTCGTGGGTGTCGTTCTTCGACCGGTTGGGCGCCTGCGTCTCCTCCTTCGACAGGGGCTTATCCGCGAACTCTGCGATCGCAATCCCGTCCGCCAGCTCCAGCGCCGTCTCGAGGCTGTCCGCCAGCCGGGTGGCGAGATCGGGCCGTACCACCAGCCGGTCCACCACCACGTCGATATCGTGCTTGTACTTTTTGTCGAGCTTGGGCGCGTCGGGGATCTCGTAGAAGGCGCCATTGACCTTGACGCGCTGGAAGCCCTTCTTCTGCAGCTCCGCCAGCTCCTTCCTGTACTCGCCCTTGCGCCCGCGCACGATCGGCGCCAGCAGGTAGAGCCGCGTGCCCGCGGCCAGCGCGAGCACCCGGTCCACCATCTGTTCAACCGTCTGGCTCTCGATGGGCAGGCCCGTTGCCGGCGAGTAGGGCACGCCCACGCGGGCGAACAGGAGGCGCAGGTAATCGTAGATTTCGGTGACGGTGCCGACGGTGGAGCGCGGGTTCTTGGAGGTGGTCTTCTGCTCGATGGAAATGGCCGGGGAGAGCCCGTCGATGTGGTCCACATCGGGCTTCTGCATCATCTCCAGGAACTGACGCGCGTAGGCCGACAGGCTCTCCACATAGCGCCGTTGGCCCTCGGCATAGATGGTATCGAAGGCGAGCGACGACTTGCCCGAGCCCGAGAGCCCCGTGAACACGATCAGCCTGTCGCGCGGGACCTCAAGATCGATGTTCTTGAGGTTGTGCTCGCGCGCGCCCCGGATATGGATGGTCTTGTGCGCCTCGGCGGGCGGCCTGCTCACGATCTTCGGCATGTCTCCCGTCTTATTTAGGTCTTGCGGCCAGCCAGCCAACGCTTGCGGCGACGTCGGGCTCTCGGGCCGATGGAGAAGGGCTGAGGCGTGGCCGTATGCTTGCCAGAACCCAGCTGCAGCTGGTCTAGCCCAAACGATTTGGACCGGCAATTCGGCCGCGCTCCCGATGCACACCCCGGATGCCCAGTCCCCTGGCGCCAAACCGCCGAAGTTGGGCTAGGCTCCTGACAGAGGGTGTCAGCTGGTACCTCCATTGGCCCGAAGAGCTTTGATCGCGGCCTCCTCGGAAGACCTCAACCGGGCGGTGTTCACCGGAACCCGCGACCCCTGCCCAAGCCCTTCGGCTCCATCGAAGCCGGCGGCTCGGCCAGGTTTCTGATCGACGTGGCTGGCTCCCTACGCAACCGCCCGTCGCGGTGCGGGCGACGCCTCAGCGTGCGGCCTCAAGACCTGGGGCTGGCGCGTCGGATATGACAGCCCCTTGACAAGGTTGTGGGTGCGACCAAAATGACACCTTGACCACCCGCCGCTGCCGGTTTCAGGCGCCCGGCCATGGACGTGGCTGGCCATACGGCAGCACCCGTTGGTTGTGAGGGCGGGAGTCGCAGGGTCAACAGCGAGAGGAGGGAGGATGACGCCACCCGACAGTCACCACGCCCTCGCCTCGTGCGAGGGCACGGCTCGGCAGTCTAGCTCTTGAGCGAACTGATCAGAGAATTGACCGAGCCGCCACAGTTACCGGAAAGCTTGAGCGAGCTCTAAACCCCTCGCAAACGAGCCCAGCCTCTCCCAGGCGGGGCATGAATCTGAGAGACGAACGGCCCCGCATGCGCACGCCACGCAGCGGGGCTTTCACGTGTGCCATCCGCCACCGGCGCCAGCGGGCGTTGGGAGAGCGGCGGCAGACGAGCACGCACGCCATGCACTCAGCATCGAGCCTTTCCAGCCAAGACACCGCAAGGGCTCTTGCCACGCCCTCGGCCGATGCCTGGTGCCTAGCCCGACTTTCTCAACTGGAAGGGGTTGAGGGGCGGATAGCGCGTAAAATCGGGCGGTCGAGGCAAGAGGTCTCCACTACATTTGGCGAAGTGTGCTGGCGATCTGGCCAGCGGCGGTGATGCGCGGCGGCGGCTGTGGGGGCAGGTCGAGGTTGAGCTGACGGAGCAGGAGCTTGTGGTCGGTGTTAGGTTCAGTGTGGCGGCTGAGGATCAGGATGCGACCATCTGGATAGTGGCGAGCTTGTCGAGCACGGCCCTGGGCGTAAGGCCGCCGGCCAGCGGCTTGAGCCGGGCGCGAAGCGTGATGTTGAGGCAATAAGCCATGAAGGCGGCGAAGATGTGCGCTTCGATGCGGTGCTCCAGCTGATGATGAATGGGGCGCAATCCGAGATCGTCCTTGAGGGTCTTGAAGGCGGCCTCGATCTCGACCAGCTGGACGTAGAACTGCCATAAGCGGGCCGGGTCTTGGCCTTGCAGATTCGTGCGCAGCAGATAGCGGCCCTCGCGCCGACGTACTTGTCGCAGCTTCTTGCGATTGAGCTCGAAACTGAAGAAGCTCCTTTTGCCGCCAGCTCGATATCGATCAGCCGCCAGGCCGCGGGCGACTTGGCCCGTGCGGCGCCGAGCTTCATGAGCAAGTCCTCGCGCTTGAGGCGCATTGCCGAGAGCTGCTTGAGCCGCGCCCACAGCCGCTTCAACTGCCGCCGGCGTATGGCGCGCTCCTTGTCAACGCGGCTGCGGCTCTGGGCCAGGACGTAAAGGTCTTGCGCTTGCGGTAGCAGCTTCACGTCTACACCGTCGCGCACCGCATGCCAAGGCAGGTCGAGCAGCTGGCTTTCCAATTTGCCGAGCCGCCCCTTGGGCGTGCCCACCAGATAGGAGACGGGCGGATCGGCTTGCCGCATCTCGGCCAGAACCTCCTTGTTAGCAGCGTCGGAAATATGGACGAAATCCACCGGAATAAGATTGGGCGTTGAGCGGTGCTGCGGCCCCCGAGCGGACGCCGTGACGCGGGGAAAGG
>JAFMSC010000626.1 GCA_017353825.1 Hyphomicrobiaceae bacterium
CCCCAGCCACGCGCTCCTCGCGCAGCCGGCGCTCGGCGGGGCTCTCGCGCGGGGCCGCGGGCACGGCCAGGTTCTCGGCCACGGTGAGGTTGGGAAAGACCTTATCGCGCTCCGGCACCAGCGCGATGCCCGCCCGGGCGATGAGGTGCGGCTCGCCGTTCTCGATAGGGCGGCCCTTGAAGCGGATGCTTCCCTCGGTGATGCGCGCATCGTCGATGCCGTGGAAGCCGGAGATGGCGCGCAGAAGTGTGGTCTTGCCGGCACCGTTGGTGCCGAGGATGCCGACGATCTGGCCCTGCGGCACGCCGAGCGAGATGCCCTGTACGGCGGTGATGGCGCGCTGGTAGACCACCTCCAGCTTCTCGACGGCAAGCAGCGGATCGCTCATCTGCGCCGCCCCGGCATGCCCGTCATCGGCCTGTGCTTGAACGGCCACATCAGAAAGTAGGTCTGCACCCGGTGCCAGATGCCGACGAGGCCCAGGGGTTCGAGCACCAGGAACAGGATCATGACCGCACCGAAGGCGGCGTAGTTCACGGCGAACAGGGCGCCCACGTAGCGCTCTTCGCCGGGAAGCAGGCGCAGGGCCTGCTCGATGGCGTAGGGCAACAGCGTCACGAACACGGCGCCGAGCACCGCGCCCAGCAGCGAGCCCATGCCGCCAACGACGATCATGGCCACGTACTGGATCGACAGGAACAGCGAGAACGCCTCAACCGAGACGAAGCCGCGGTAGTAGGCGGACAAGGCGCCGGCCAGCGCCGTGAGTGCTGAGGAGATGACGAAGACCAGGAGCTTGTGGGCGGCGACGCCGATCCCCAGCGCCTCGGCGACCGTCTCGTTGGCGCGGATTGCCGCCCAAGCCCTGCCCGTGCCGGTGCGCAGCAGGTTGAGGCACACAAACAGGGTGGCGGCACCCGCGGTGAGCAGCACGAAGTACCAGGCGCGCCCGCTGGCGACGGCAAAGGTGGCGATGGACGGCGGGTCGATAACGATGCCGGTGGAGAAGCCGCGCCTGGTTTCGTATTCGCCGCCGAGATAGACGATCAGGAAATGCAGCGCGAGTGTGCTTACCGCCAGGTATAGCCCGCGCAGCCGCAGCGACGGCATTCCGAAGATGACGCCGAGCGCTGCGCCCACCAGGCCGGCAGCGGGCAGCGTAAGCCAGAACGGCGTCTCAAGCTCCTTGAACAGGATGCCGACCGTGAAGGCGCCGGCCGCCATCAGCCCGGCGTGACCCAGCGACACCTGCCCAGCGTAGCCGGTAAGCAGCATCAGGGCCAGGGCGCCGATGGCGGCGAGGAACACCTGGTTGGCGAGGTCGAGCAGCACCGGCGAAGCGAGGAACGGAAAGGCGGCCAGCATGGCGAGCAGCACGATGAGTGCGGTTCGCTCCGTGCGCGACTGGATCAGAGCCAGGTCCTGTCCGTAACCGGTGCGGAAGTAGCCACTGGCGCGCGGCCGCCTAGACACGGTCGAGCTCCTCTCGCGTACCGAACAACCCCCACGGCCGCACCACAAGCATGGCGATCAGCACCAGAAACGGCACCACCTGCGACAGCAGCGGGTCGACGTAGTGGATCAGCAAGACCTCCGCCGTGGCGATGATGAGGGAGCCGGCGAGCGCGCCGCCGAGGCTGTCGAGCCCGCCCCCC
>JAFMSC010000323.1 GCA_017353825.1 Hyphomicrobiaceae bacterium
CGGGAGGGTGCGGGCGGGGTTGGCCTCGAGGGGCGCCAGGTGAAGCTTGGCGTGGTGCGGGGGCGCCTCGCCACCCGTGGGTCGCCGCGCTGCACAATCTAGACCAGCCGGCGCGCTGCACAATCTAGACCAGCCGGCGCCCTGACCCGCTCCGGGGCCCGTGGACGCTGTCCCCCGCTGGCCGGCGCCTAGGCCTACGACGGGGCAACGCTCCCGATCAGGCGCTGTTGTTGCGCAACCCGGTTGTTGTACAGCCCCTGGTGCTGGAAATGAACGATGGTGCCAGCAGCGAGCCAACGGTAAGCCGGCGCGACATCAAGGATGCGGGGGCCGCAACACTCCCACCGAATTCTAGGTTATCCTGGACGGGCGCCGATAGAGTTAACGATGTGGCCATGCCTTAGCCCAACAAAGGTGGCCCGTCGGCAACGATCGCCGCGCCGCCCGCAAGGGTGGGCACCGTGCGTCACGGCCACAACCTCACAACAAGCAAGCAGGGAATCCGAATGGGAGATCGTCGTCGCAGCGCCAACGGCAAGCACCTCAACAAGTCCCTCAACACTCACCGGGACCCGAGCCGTGCGGCGCTCGAGCTTGCGCAGCGCAGCCCAAAGGTGCGCCAGGGGGCCGCGCGCCCGATCCGCAACATCTGCGTCTACTGCGGCTCAAATCCGGGCCGCAATCCAGCCTATATGGAGGCTGCGTGCAGCCTTGGGCGACAGATGGCAGGCGACGGCATCGGGCTCATCTACGGCGGTGGCGGCCTGGGCCTGATGGGCGGGATCGCGCAGGCCGTCCTCGCGGGCGGCGGGCGCGTCACCGGCATCATCCCCACGTTCCTCTCTGAGCGCGAGCACATGCTGCGCGAAGCGACCGAGCTGGTGGTGGTGGCCGACATGCACGAGCGCAAGCGGCTGATGTTTGAGCGCTCCGACGCGTTCGTGGCGCTGCCCGGAGGTATCGGCACGCTGGAGGAGCTGGTGGAGCAGCTGACCTGGGCGCAGCTCGGCCGGCACAGCAAGCCCATCGTGCTGCTCAACACGGAGGGTTTCTGGGAGCCGTTCGTGCAGCTCCTCGACCACCTGCGCCGGGAGGCCTTCATCCGCGACGGGATGGATGTGCACTGTGCGGTTGCCGGCACCCCCGAGGCCGTGCTGGCGGCGGTTCATGCCGGGGCCGAACCGACGCGCCCGGGCGCCGAGACGGTGGTGACCGAGAAATTTTGACGTGGCGCGTAGGACGCCCGTTCCGGCGCCAATGCGCGGCTTTGCCTTGTGTCGGCCCACGCTCTATCGTAAGCGGGCAGCATGCGCCGAACGCCGGCGCAAAGGGGGCCCAAGACAACAGCACTGGCCGCTTAGATGTCACCGTTCCTCGACCCCAAGACGCTGCGCGCGCACAAGCTGCGCAATACACTGCACTCACTGCTTCTGGTGGGCAGCCTTGGCCTGCTCACCGGATTCTGCGGGTGGCTCATCTGGGGGGCGATGGGCGTGGCTGCCACGCTGGTGGCGATGGGTGTCCTCTTCGCCTTCGCTCCCCGCCTGCCGCCCGAGCTGATAATGCGCTTCTACCGCGCCCGCCGCGTCGATCCGGGCGCCGGCGGCCGGCTGCTCAACGTCGTTGACGCGCTGAGCGACCGAGCCGAGCTTCCCGTCCCGCCGCGCGTCTATGTCATCCCCAGTATGACGCTCAACGCGTTTGCTTCCGGCACGCCCGATCACGCCGTGATCGGCATCACCGAGGGGCTGCTGCGCCGCCTCAATCTCAACGAGCTGGCCGGCGTGCTGGCGCACGAGATCAGCCACGTGCGCAACGACGACCTAGCCATCATGGGGCTCGCCGACGTGATGACGCGCTTCACGCAGGCGCTCGCGTACCTGGCGCTGTTCGTGGCGCTCTTCAACCTGCCGGTGTTCCTCTTGGGTGACGCCGAGATCCCGCTGATGGGCCTCGGGCTACTCTACCTGGCGCCCACGTTAGGCAACCTGATCCAGCTGGCACTGTCGCGCACGCGCGAGTTCGACGCCGACCTGGAGGCCGCAAGCCTGACGGGAGACCCGGCGTCGCTCGCTTCCGCGCTGCAGAAGCTGGAGCGCTATCAGGGCCACTTCTGGGAGGACATGCGGCTGCCGGTGCCGGGCCGCCGCATCCCGCAGCCCTCGCTTCTGCGCTCGCATCCCAGGACCGAGGACCGCGTCGCTCGCCTCGAGGCACTGCGCGACCGTACGCTGCTGCCGCAGCTCGCCGTCACCGAGGAGCCGATGGCGTCCCTCTTCGGCGCCGGCCCCGCCGCCATGCGTCCGCGCTATCGCTGGACCGGCGTGTGGTTCTAGCCCATGAACCTCTCGCTCACTCTAAAGACCATTGCCAAGGTCTATCCCGGCCGGCCGGCGATATCCTGGCAGGGCGGCGGCCTCAGCTATGGTGCGTTCGAGAGCGAGGTTGAGCGCATTGCAGGCGCACTGCGCGGGCGCCATGGGCTCAGGCCAGGCGAGCGGGTGGCCCTGGCTATGGAGAATGCGCCGGAGCTGCTGCCAGCCCTCTATGGCGTCTGGCGCGCGGGGCTCTCCGCCGTGCCGATGAACAGCAAGCTGCACGCCAGGGAAATGGCGTGGATCCTCGCCGACAGCCGGGCGAAGCTCTGCATCGCCACCCCGAAGCTCGGCGAAGCCCTGTCGGCGCCTGATCTTGCCGGCTTGCCAGCGATTGTCGTCACGGGAACGGCCGACTATCTGGCGCTGCTTGAGGGCGAGGCGGTGCCGGGCGAGCCGGGCGAGCCGGACGCGGACGCCTGGGTGTTCTACACCAGCGGCACCACCGGCCGTCCCAAGGGCGCGCTGCTGACGCACCGCAACCTCATCTTTGCCTGCCATTGCTACTATGCCGACATCGACACCCTCGGCGTCCAGGACACGATCCTGCACGCCGCGCCGCTCACCCATGGCTCCGGCCTCTACGGCCTGGCCCACATCGCGCGCGGCTCGCACAACGTGATTTTGCCGGGCTCGTTCGATCCTGAGCGCGTGCTCGCGGCCCTGACGAAGTACGCCAATGTCAGCATGTTCGCGGCGCCGACCATGCTCACGCGCCTCCTCAACCATCCCAGGATTGGTGCCGCCGACACGCGCCGGCTCAAGACCATCGTCTACGGCGGGGCTCCGATGTACGTGGCCGACTTGAAGCGTGCCCTCGATCTGTTCGGGCCCAAGCTCTACCAGCTCTACGGCCAGGGCGAGAGCCCCATGACCATTACCGGCCTCGACAAGGCGATGCACGGCGACCGCGGCCATCCGCGCTGGGAGGAACGCCTGGCTAGCGCTGGCATCGCTCGCACCGGCGTTGCCGTGAAGGTGGTGGGCGGGGACGGCACGGAGCTGCCGCACGGCGAGGTGGGTGAGATCGTCACGAAGAGCGACTGCGTCATGAAAGGCTACTGGAACAATCCGGAGGCCACGGCGCGGGCACTGCGCGCGGGCTGGCTGTGGACCGGCGACCTCGGTGCCATCGACACGGAGGGATACCTCACCATCAAGGACCGCTCCAAGGACATGATCATCTCGGGCGGCGCCAACATCTATCCACGCGAGATCGAGGAGGTGCTCATCACCCATCCGGCGGTGGCGGAGGCCGCGGTGGTGGGCCGTCCGCATCCCGACTGGGGCGAGGAGGCGGTCGCCTTCATCGTGCGCCACGCCGGTGCCGACGTGGCGGCCGCAGAGCTCGACCGGCTATGCCTTGACCATATCGCGCGTTTCAAGCGTCCCAAGCACTACCGGTTTGTCGTTGCGCTGCCGAAGAACAACTACGGCAAAGTCTTGAAAACGGCGTTGCGCGACCTCATCAACAGCGAAAATGCGCAATAAATCCTATTGCAGCGCAAACGGCGGTTACGGATCGTTTGCATCACGGCCACGGTCGGACGTAAACGCCCGCCAACGGGTAGAATTTGTTGTGGCGTGTACGGCCGGCCGTTGTTAGGGTCACCGCTTCACTGAAATCGCGGGGGGCCGTCAAAGACGCGCGCCAGGCAACGGCGGGTGGTGTGCCATGCGAGGGTTCAACGTGCATATTTTCTTGGCACGCCGCATCGGCCGTTCCCCGCCGGGTAGCTCGGGGAGCATGTCAGGGCGCGGCTGCGACTGCGGCAGCGCACGCGGAAGTGCAAGCATCCGGGTGGCCGACGGCGGGCGTAAGCGCGAAATTGACCATTGGCGCGGAATTTGCGCCGAGACCGGTGCGAGCTGCGGTACATGAGGTTGCGCAGGGTAAACACCGGATCGTGCAGTGCATGGGTATATTGCGCCGCGCCAGGCGATTGTCGTGCAGAAACCCCGTTGATGCGTTGCATGCCATGCGCACCGCGTTGCTCAATTGCCGATTCTGAGCACGCTTTTGCCGGATCCGATAGTGGCGCGCATAGAAGGATACGAACAGAAAAAAAAGACGTCTTTCATCGCGCGCGAAACGGCCAATGCAAATTCAAAGCAAACCAAAGTGAGAGGAGATGCGAAAATGAGGGTTGGTGATCTGCCACTCGACACCTGGGTCGTGATCGAGCCCCTTGCCGGCGGCGAAGTCAATCTGCTGTCGACCCATGCCACCCAACGCCAGGCAGAGGCTGAGCGCGACCATCGCAACCTGGGCCTCGATACACCCCGCTATAGCGCGGTGAGGGCCCTGGCACCGGCAGCGGGGGCCCAGGGGTGCGGCGCTGTCTTGATGCACAAGTGATCTTCCCAGGCGCGATTTATCCTCCGACCTCGCAAAGCCCGCCACTCGCCACGTGACGGGAAGGGATGGCCACCATCCGTACCCGGTGGTGCTCGATGAATCCCAATGATTTCAGGACTCTGATCGGCGCCATACGGACCGCAGCGCAGCCTGTCATGAAGCTGTGACAAGGCCGGCGCACCTTCACCGCCATGACGCAAAATGGCGGGGCGGGTCCCAAGCCGCGTGACCGCGCGCAGCACGAGGCCCTCGATGTGTCGTATGCGGCCGCGTATGCGGAAGGCGGGCGGGGGGTGCTGCTGATCTCGCTGCTCGCGCTGATCCTCTCCGTACTCAGTCTATACGAGACCAACTTCAAGCAGGCCCGCCTCGTCCTGCACCTGGGCGCGGTTATGTATTATGCGCGCGACCCGGAGGCCGCCGAGGTCTTCGCAGTGCCGGTAACCATCGTCAACCACGGGGCGCGCGACGCGGTGGTGACTGCGCTCGACTTGACCGTGTCCCCTCCCAAGCAGGGGGGAAGTGCGGTGCGGTTCGCT
>JAFMSC010000324.1 GCA_017353825.1 Hyphomicrobiaceae bacterium
CAGTCAATTGGGCGCCACACAAAATCCGCTCAACCCTGCAGTTTTTTGCCGCCCCGTGCGACTCTCTCGCACCGATCTGAGCCGACAATTTTGCGCCGGGAAGTAGCTAACGCTGCAGGCCGAGCGTTGGGGCCGGGCGCAGCCCCGGCCGGCGTTGCCTGCTGGGCGCCCTCGGTTTGGCGCCCGGCGGGGCGGCCACCGCGGGTCATCGGCGCTACCCTTGGGTTCCGGTGAGCGATCAGTCGACGATTGACCCTGCGTGCTCGGCAGGTCGGGTTGGGCGCTGCCGCGCCAACCCGCCGACGCTGGAGCGCACAGCCTTCCTGCAAGCCCGTGCCGGCCCCCGCGTCCCTAAGCCAAAGTTCCCCTGAAGACAAAGGGCGTCGTGGCGATCAACCGATGGAGGGGGCAGGCTTTTTTGGCGGCGTCGGGGCTCGATCGCGCGCTGGAATGTAGTCATGTCTGCGACGCGATGACTCAGGTGGGGCATGCGCGAATCATGGTGTCTGTGCGTCATGCACATCGACACGATCCCGAACCGAAACTCGCGACCGGCGTATCTGCTGCGTGAGAGCGTGCGCGAAGGCAAGCGCGTCAGGAAGCGGACGCTGGCCAACCTGTCGTCGCTCACCATTGAGCAGATCGAGGCGATCCGGCGCGTCCTGAAGGGCGAAAGGCTGGGGCCTGTCGAGGATGGTCTGGAAGTGGTGCGCTCGCGCGCCCATGGCCACGTCGAAGCGGTGCTGACGGCCATGCGCCGGCTGGGCTTCGAGAAGCTGATCGACCCTAAGGCCTCGGGCGAGCGCGACCTGGTCGTTGCGATGGTGGCGGAGCGCATCATCGCCCCCGAAGCGAGCAAGCTCGGCATGACGCGCGCGTGGGTCGACACCACGCTTTGCGACGAGCTCGGCGTGGCCGATGCGGACGAGGACGCGCTGTACGCGGCCATGGACTGGCTCGCGGAGCGCCAGGAGGCCATCGAGAAGCGGCTCGCCAGGCGCCACCTCAAGGACGGCGGGCTGGTGTTGTTCGACCTCACGTCGAGCTACTTCGAAGGCGTCACCTGTCCGCTCGCCAAGATCGGGTACAGCCGCGACGGCAAGCGCGGCACTCTGCAGGTCAACTACGGGCTCATGACGGATGCGCGCGGCTGTCCGGTGTCGGTCTCGGTGTTCGAGGGCAATACGGCCGATCCCAAGACGCTACTGCCGCAGATCGAGAAGGTGAGGACGAGCTTCGGCCTCGACCGGCTGGTGATGGCGGGCGACCGCGGCATGATCTCCAACATTCAGATCGAGGCGCTGCGCAAGCTCGATGGCGTCGACTGGATCACGGCGCTGAAGAGCGGGGCTATCGCCAAGCTCGCCACGGGCGGGCGCCTGCAGCTCGACCTGTTCGACGAGCGCAACCTGATCAGCTTCACGCACGAGGACTATCCCGGCGAACGGCTGATCGCGTGCCGCAATCCGGCGCTCGCGCGCTTAAGCGCAGAGAAGCGCCGAAACCTGATTGCGGCCACGACAGGCGAGCTTGAGAAGGTCGCGGCGATGGTGGCGGGCGGACGGCTCAAGGGCGCCGGCAGGATCGGCGTTCGGGCCGGCAAGGTGGTCGACAAGTACAAGGTCGCCAAGCACTTCGATCTCACCATCAGCGACAGCTCCTTGACCTTCAAGGTCAACGAGGAGAGCATCGCCGCCGAAGCGGCGCTCGACGGGCTCTACGTAATCCGCACCAGTGTGGCTGAGGTCGACATGACCTGCGAGCAGGCGGTGCTCAACTACAAGCGCCTGGCCGAAGTCGAGCGCGCCTTCCGCACGCTCAAGGGCATCGATCTCCAAGTGCGCCCGATCCGCCACCGTCTCGAGGCGCGCGTCAAGGCCCACATCTTCCTCAGCATGCTGGCCTACTACGTGCAGTGGCACATGATGGAGGCCTGGCGACGGCTCACCTTCGCGGACGAGGCCGGCGAGGATGCCGCGCGCCTTGCCGATCCCGTCGCCCCGGCCCGGCGCTCGAAGGCGGCGCTCGCCAAGGTGAGAACGCGCATGCTGGCCGACGGCACGCCGGCCATGAGCTTCACGCGCTTGCTGACGCATCTCGCCACCATCGTGCGCAACACGCTGCGGCCCAGGAGCGCGCGCACCGGCGAGGCTACCTTCACCCTCACCACACGTCCCAGCGCAAAGCAGCAGCAGGCTCTCGACCTGATCGCCGCCATTACCGTGTAGCCAGTCGCGCGCGCCCCGCTTCAACCTCAACCCATTGAAGCGCAAACCGAACTGTCATTGGCATTACGGGAACTTCGGCCTAAGCAACGGTGGAGTGCTAAACTTGGCCCTGGTTCACGATTCGCGCCATCCGTACCGCGTCTCGGGCGCTTGGGCTCTGGGAGGTTCAGGGATGGCGGACGCACATAGGTCGGTGCCGCTAGCGGCGGAGGCGGCCACGACAGAGGCCGCGCGCGAGGCCAATGCCGTGGTGCTCGACGGCGCGGTACAGGTGAAGAGCGCAGCATCATTGACGCGGTCGCGCAAGGCCCGCGGGTCGGGCCGGCGCGCGGCGTGGTCCCGATTTGCAGTCGACGTCTGGATCACCAACTTCAACTCGGTCGAGTTCGGCATCTACAAGCATAGCCGCAACCGGGCGAAGTCGCGCCAGTTCACCTCCGACATGGACATCTTCGCCGAGGTGATCGAGGACGGCGAACGTACGGGCCTGCTCGGCTACCGCGAGGACCTGTGGCGCAAGAACGCCGGCATGGACAAGCGCTTGGTCATGAAGCTCTTCAACGAGACGCTGAACTGGCGCGCCACCTTGGACCTCATGATCGGCCGCAGCCTCCAACTGACGCTGGGTGCGCGCAGGCTGCCCGTCACGTGCTTCTCCATCAACGCGGGCGACCATGACAACATGATCTATGTCGAGCGCTCGGCCAACAAGTGGCCTCTGGCGCCGGAGCACTTCTCGTTCTTCCTGCTAGAGGGTGGGAGACCGCAGTTCTACCGGCTCAGGCGCGACGTGATCGACCTCGGCGGTGACTACACGCTCTATAGCCATCGCAACGAGGTGGTTGGTCGGCTTGACGGGGCGGTGTTCTCCATCGGCGGCAAGTGGGTGGGCGCTGTGCACCCCGACCACGCCAACCCCCGCCTACTCACCGTGCTCAAGTTGTTCTGCGGCATGTTGATTTTCAACGGGGACTGCCGCCGCCACGTGCGTCGTCTGGCGCGCGATGTCCTGGCCGGCCGCTATGAGCCCAAGCTCGAGAAGCAGGAAGCCGACCTTTACATGAACCCCCGCCGCGTGCGGTGACGGCGTCGCCGGGGCGCCGCAGGTGTTGGGTCGAGCGCAGCGAGAACCCAACATCATATGAATTATGAATCTGTTGGGTCTCGACTCGGCTGGCCCCGGGCTTGATGCAAACTTCCTGCCGCTTGGCTTTGGCCCAAGATCGAGGCATTCTGCCTCGATAATAAAGAAGGCTGTGCATGGGACGGCCCGCAGGGGAGGCGCCATGCCGGACACTTAGCATGCTGGACACTGAGCATGCTGGACACTGAGCATGCCGGACACTGAGAAGGCGCTGTCGCGGCGGCAGGCGGGCACCGATGTGGCCATCGGCGCGACGTGGTGCATTGGGTGGGCGGTCCGGCCAGCACCGTGTTCGCCCAGGCCTGCGCCGGTCTGCCGAGGATCAGCGCCGCGGCGCCGACCACGCGACTCACAAGATCGGGCCAATCCGGAGGAGGGGTACGCCTTGGGCACATTTAAGCCATCTACCCAACGGGATAGGGGCTCAACCTCAGCGATGCTGTTAACCGTCTCGCAATTAACCAACGTCACAGTCGGCGGGCGCGCTTCCTGCTCCGTGGGCTGTCGGCCGCCTTTGGCTTGGGTCCGACGGCCGGCGGGCCGACGTAAGGGACGGTGGCGTGAGTGTTGTGGTGTGAGTGTTGGTGACTAGATAGCCGCTCCGTGGTTTGGTATGGCGTCCCCGAGCGATCATGCACCGCTGCTACCGGGCTCCCTGCGGGCAAAGCTGGAAGGGTGTTTGCTCGGCCTTCTGGGCTGGGCAGTGATGGTGCTGTCTGTGGCCGCGTCAGCGAGCCTGCTTACCTGGTCGGCGACCGACCCGAGCTTCGTCCGAGCGGCTGGCGGGGTCACCCGCAATGCGCTGGGGCTGGTTGGTGCCAACTTCTCCGACTTGGCGATGCGCCTGTTCGGGCTCGCCAGCGTCTTCCTGGTGCTGCCGCCGATATTCTGGGCGCTGCAACTCATCACCAGGCGGCGGTTGGAGGAGGCGCGCACCAGGCTGATGCTCGCGCCGGCGGCCGTGCTGCTGCTCGCCTGCGCGACCTCGGCGCTGCCGCGTACGGCCGGCTGGCCGCTACCCTACGGGCTCGGCGGACTGCTGGGCGACCAAACCCTGCGCTTCCTGGCCAAGTTGCTGGCAGCGACGGGCCCAGAGCGCGCGGTCGCAGTTGCAGGCGTCGTCTGTCTCGCCGTGGGCCCCCTGCTGCTTGTCACCAGCCTCGGCATGTCGTTCCAGGACCTGCGCATCATCTGGCGGGGTGACCGGCGAGGGCCGCAACCTATCGCGCGCGGCTGGCGCTGGCTCGCCCGCGCCCCTGGGCACGACGGCGATGCGGGCTTCATCCGTCGCGAGCCTACATTCGGGATGTCCTCCTCGCCGTTCGCGACCGAGCGGCAGCCGCCGCTCCCCGTGGAGCCCGCCTTCGACTACGAACCACCCGTTGGGGGCCACACCCGCCGGCCGCCCTCCGGCAAGCGCGTGACCCTGCGCAGGCCGGTGCGCGAGCCGGACTTCGATCGAGCGATCGATACCGGCTGTCAGGACATGGCTCGGCGTTTCGCGCCCGCAAGGGACGAGCCTTGCCCTTCGTCAAGCTTCGGGCGTCTGGGTCGGCGCGGAACCGGGCCGACCGAGCGCGCAAGTCCGCGGCGGCTGCAGTCGGGCGAGAGCCTGCCGGAGGGTACGCCGGTCTGGCCGGGCTCGGTGCCCGCCCCCGGCGCGGGTGACGCAGCGCCCGTGAAGCCCGATCGGCATGACGCCGGCGCCGAAGACGAGCTTTACGGGCGGGCAGTTGGCCTCGTGCGGGCGCACGGCAAGGCATCAACCGCCTACCTGCAGCAAAGCCTCGGCATCCGCTACCTGCGCGCGGCCAATCTCCTCGACCGCATGGAGCGAGAGGGTATCGTCGGGGCTCCGGTCCACAACGGCGTGCGGCCGATTCTAGGGGGGTCCGTACG
>JAFMSC010000325.1 GCA_017353825.1 Hyphomicrobiaceae bacterium
CGCCCCGGCGGCCCGTGGCGGCTGTGCCGGCCGGTTGCCGGCGAGGGCGCTCCAGTAGCACCATGGCGGTGCCCAAGCCCGCGCCGGCCAGCAGCATGACGGTCATCGCCGTACCAAGCAATAGCGTGGAAAGGTCCATAAGCGGGGGGCTCCGGTGGCTCATGCCTGATCGTCCCTTGACGGGCCCATCACATGGTGGCCTCACCCGGCGTCGGTGATCCCCGCTTAGGGGGACTGTTGCTGGCCTCCTACCCCGCGCCACGGCAACGATGTCGTGGCGAAAGCGTTGCAGTAGTCTCCAGACCGCGGGCGAGCCGGGAGCTAAGACCCGCAGACAGGGAAGAGACCCATGGGCATGCTCGACGAGAAAGTGGCGATCATCACCGGGGCGACCAGCGGCATCGGGCGGCGCACCGCCCAGCTCATCGTCGAGGAAGGCGCCCGCGTGGTCTTCACCGGTCGCCGCCAGCAGGAAGGCGAGACCCTGGCGCATGAGCTGGGCGGCAAGAGCCGCTTCATCGCCGCTGACGCAACCCTGGAGGAGGACTGGCAGCGCGTGGTGGCGCAGACGCTGGCTGCCTACGGCCGCATCGATGCGCTGTTCAACAATGCCGGCGGCCCGGCGCCCACGGGAAGCATCACAAGCATTCCCGTGGACGGCTTCGACCGGGCCATGGCTCTGTTGGTGCGCTCGGTGATGCTCGGTATGAAGCACGTGGCTCCCACCATGATGCAGCAGCGCTCCGGCAGCATCGTCAACAACGGCTCCATCGCCGCGCACCTCGCCGGCTACTCCAGCTCGATGGTCTACTCCGCAGCCAAGGCGGCGGTGAAGCAGCTCTCCAAGTGCGCCGCCATGGAGCTCGGCGAGTACTGCGTGCGCGTCAACTCAGTGTCGCCGGGGGCCATCGCCACGGGTATCGTCCCCAAGGCGCTGGGGGTAGAGATCGGCCAGGCCGACCGGCTCGCCGACCGCATGAGGGAGATCTCAGCCAAGGTGCAACCGATCCCGCGCGCGGGCCTCCCCGAGGACATCGCCCAGTGCGTGGCCTGGCTCGTTTCCGACCGTTCCTCCTTCGTCAACGGCATCGACATCGTGGTGGACGGCGGCATGATTGGCGGGCGCATGTACTCGCCGCACCAGAAGGGCCTGAGGGCGCTGCAGGCCTCGTTCAGAACCCAATAGGGCTGCGCATGCGGGGGGCCTCGCATAGTATGTGGAACCATGCCGAAGCCCAGGACGCCCCTCCTTGCCACCGATTGCGTCGTCTTCGACGGCAGCGGCCGAGTTCTGCTCGTGCGCCGCAAGAACCCGCCGTTCCAGGGGCAATTCGCGCTCCCTGGCGGCTTCGTCGACATCGGCGAGACCGTGGAGCATGCGTGCCGGCGCGAGCTCATGGAGGAAACCGGCGTCAAGGCCGGCAGGCTGCGGCTGGTGGGCGTCTACTCCGATCCCCGACGCGATCCGCGCGGGCATACCTGCTCGGTCGTGTTCCTGGCCGTGGTGCGGCGGGCCAATGCAAAGGCCGGCGACGATGCCGCGGCCGTGGCATGGGTGGATAACTGGCACAAGGACGACCTCGCGTTCGACCACGCCAAGGTCCTGGCGGACGCATCGCGCCTCATTAAGAAATCCACAATACAACCGAGCAGGTGGAGTAAAACGGGATGGCAGACTTCGACGGCAAGGTGATCCTGGTGACGGGCGGCGCGACCGGCCTCGGCGAGGCTATCGCGGTGAGCGCGGCCAGGCGCGGGGCCAAGGCGGTGATCCTCAACTGCAGCAAGAGCCTCAAGGAGGCTGAGGCCGCCGCTCACGCCGTGCGCTCAGCCGGCGCCGAGGCCCTGATCGCCCCGGGCGACGTAGCCGAGGACGCCGACTGCCGCAGGGTGGCAGGCGCCGCAGCGCGCTTCGGGCGGATCGATGCGCTCGTCAACAACGCCGGCGTCACCAAGCACGTCCAGAACCACGCCGACCTCGACGGCCTGTCGAAGGAGGACTTCCTGCGCCTCTTCTCGGTCAACACGGTGGGCCCGTTCCAGATGGTACGGGCCTGCCGCAGCCTGCTGGAGGCTGCAGAACGGGCGAGCGTTCTCATGACCTCGTCGATCGCAGGCATCAACGGCATGGGCTCGTCGGTAGCCTATGCCGCCTCCAAGGCGGCGCTCAACACCATGACACTATCGCTCGCCCGCGCCTTGGCGCCAAAGGTCCGCGTCAATGCCGTCTGCCCCGGCTTCATGGACACGCGCTGGTTCTCTGATGCCTTCGGCGAAGAACGGACGCAGCGCATCCGCGACCGCATCATCGAGACCACACCGCTGCAGGCGGCCTCCAAGCCCGAGGACATCGCCGAGGTGGCGCTGTTCCTGATCTCCGACGCCGCGCGCCACATCACCGGCGAGATCCTGAGGGTGGATGCTGGCCTGCACCTGGGCTCTTCTCCGCAGGCCGTGTTGCGGCGGTGAGACGGCGAGGTGGCGCGGTGAACCTAGGTCGGCGACGGAATTGGGGGCGCATACCTTGACGCTGATGGTGCTTTTCCTCGCCGCGGTCCTCGGCTTCGCCCTGCTGCCGCAGATGTGGGTGCGGCGGGTACTCGACCGCCACTCGACGGATCGCCCCGACATTCCCGGCACCGGAGGTGAGTTCGCGCGCCACCTGCTCGATGGGCTGAAGCTTGGGCACGTCAAGGTCGAGGAGACCCCGCTTGGCGACCACTACGATCCCGACGCCAAGGCCGTGCGCCTCCTGCCGCAACACTTCAGGGGGCGCTCGCTGGCGGCGCTGGTGATCGCCGCGCACGAGACCGGGCACGCCATGCAGGATGCGGCGCACTACCCGCCTCTGGAGGCGCGCACGCGCCTTGCCAAGCAGGCCATGACGCTCGAAAAGGTGGGCGCCGTGGTGATGCTGGCCGCGCCCATCATGGTGGCGCTGGCCAAATCGCCGAGCATCCTCGTCCTTGAGTTCGCCGCAGGCGTGCTGATCCTTGGCCTGTCGCTCGTCCTGCACGCCTATACGCTGCCGGTGGAGTTCGATGCGAGCTTCCGCCGCGCGCTGCCGCTGCTCAAGGCCGGCCGCTACATTCCCGACCGCGATCTGCCAGCGGCGCGCCAAATCCTGCGCGCCGCCGCCTTCACCTACGTCGCCGCCGCCGGCATGAGCCTGCTCGACGTGATGCGCTGGCTCCGCGTGCTCCGGCTGTAGCCGGGCACGACGCGGCGAGAAACCGACGGCGGATCGAAGCCGACGCCGGCAAACCGCAGGTGCCGGATCCATTGTGGCACAATGCGCCACTCGGCGAGGCTAAACGGGGCCCGCCTCATCGGCTTGGTGCCGGGTCCTGCGCGTGCCCAAGTCGACGGGCCGTCGAACGTTGAAGGCCGTGCGGGGACGAACGTGCGCGTTCCACTCGGGTTGGGCCTCGGTGTGGTCTCGATGCTGAGAAATTGGGCGCCAACACCTAGAATCATGGCGTACGGCCGTGGCCTTTCAACGCCGGCGCTGGTACACGACTGGGCCATGCTAAAAACCCAAGACGACATGCGAGGCGGGCGGTACGCTTCCTCATCGTGCGCGGGCGGGAGGCGAATTCGTAGGCCTACGCCACCGGCGTGTTCTTGTCCTTCCCGGGAAGGAATTTTGAAATCCGGGTAACCCCGCGGGTCAACCTCCCGGGCGGCGCCTTTCTCGGCCGCCGACGTGATCAAATCCTAGGGCCACTACCAAGGCGCCGCGCAGGAGAAAGTAGACGCGCGGCCAAGTCCTGAACCGCACCAAGGCCAGAACCGCACCACGCACTGACCCACAAGTGTGTGTGCGGACGATCAGTTCTCATGCGCCACGCAACCGGCGCGCTGCCCGCCGAGTGAAGGCAGGCGAGCACCGGTCGCACCTGCGCTTGGGTGCCGCTAGCGGCCCGCGCGCAGCTCCAGGGCGGCCACGCCGGCGGCGATATTGAGGCCCTGCTGCGCCTGTACGCTCAAGGGCTGCAACACGATCGACTTGTCGGAGCCGCCGATCAGAGCGTTGGCACCGACGCCAACACCCACCGTGGCCTCGGCGCTAAGCCCGCCGTAGGAGCCGACCAGTGAGCGCCGCGGCAGGTTGGAGGTGGGCGCCAGCACCGCCCAGGTGATCTGCGCTTGCTGCGTGACCCCCAGGTCCAGGCCGAATTTGCTGATCGTGCCATGGTAGACCTCGTCGCGGCCCTGGCGGGCGAAGCGGCAACGGATATGCCGGGTAGAACCGACGACGAACCCGGTGGAGCCCGCAGCGGTGCAGGTGAGCACGCCCACCTCGACGCGCGTTTTCGCCTCTAGATTGGCAACAAAGGCGAGCGCGGACACGGCAACGGCGCCGAGCGCGGTCGCGAACGTGGTGGTGATGGCCTTACGCATGTGGTCCTCCCCCTGGTTGAGGCCTCGAATCGTAAACGGTTAACCTTTACCCGATGATTGGTGCATGTCTATGGCACTTGTGATCCCCGTCATTACACCAAGCGCAATGTCCGGGACCCGCCCCCGGGGGAAGAGAGCTGGAGCTAGCGACCCTAGGTTGCATCCCTAGCGGCTCGGTGTTGTGGCCAAGTTCCCCCCGCATGCTGCCGCGTGAGCCCGGTGGGAGAGGGGGTTTGCCCGCCTAAGCCTTCGCCGATACAAGGCCGCCCATGCCCACCGCAATGCAAAACCGGCGCAAGGCGCGGACACCCACCCCGGCCAAGGCGCGTAAGCCGCCTAGGGCGGAGAACCGACCCCCGCGCGTTGGCCTTGTCTCGCTTGGCTGCCCTAAGGCACTGGTCGACTCGGAGCGCATCATCACCAGGCTGCGCGCCGAGGGCTACAAGCTGTCGCCGGATTACCGGGGCGCCGACGTGGTTCTGGTCAACACCTGCGGGTTTCTGGATTCGGCCAAACAGGAGAGCCTGGAGGCCATCGGCGAAGCGTTGACCGAGAACGGCCGCGTGATCGTCACCGGCTGCCTCGGTGTCGAGGAGAGCCGCATCCGGGCCGCGCATCCGGGCGTGTTGGCGGTCACGGGGCCGCACCAGTATGAGGCGGTGGTGGCGGCGGTGCACGCCACGGTGCCGCCGGCGCATGACCCGTTCCTCGACCTGGTGCCGCCGGAGGGGTTGCGCCTGACGCCCCGCCACTACGCCTATCTCAAGATCTCCGAGGGCTGCAACAACCGCTGCAGTTTCTGCATCATCCCGCGGCTGCGCGGCGACCTTGTCTCGCGCCCTGCCGCCGACGTGCTC
>JAFMSC010000326.1 GCA_017353825.1 Hyphomicrobiaceae bacterium
GCGCGCTGACGAGCGCGGTCAGAGGCAGAAACACCAGCGCGAAAACTGCCCCGCGCAGGGTGCGCGCCGCCCAGTAGCCGATGTGGCCGGCGTAGTCGCCCGCATGTTCCGGCGGCCACAGCCGCCGCCACCACAGGCGCGACGCGGGCACGCCCAGCAGGCCCAACATCACCAACAGGCCGTAGGCGATCTGCAGCTCGGGGGGGATGCCGGGCAGCAGGCGCTGGGTGAGCGCCTGCTGGCGTTCCCCGCCGCGCGGGATGGTCTGTATCGATGTGGCTGCAACTCGGGCGATCGGCTCCGCGGCGTTGGCCAAGAATTTGCCCTCGGCGTCGCGAGAGGGCACCGACACCACGTGCTTCATCTCATCGGCCGTGCCGGCGACGCTCCAGGGGCCCTCCTGCGTGCCCTGCGCCGCCGGCGCCACGCCATCGGCCTTGGCTGATAGCGCGCGCACGTAGCGCACGGCGCTCGTTAGCATCAGCGATCCACCAGGGGTCGTGCAGGCGGCCGCCGCGATGAGCCGTTCCATCGGGCCCGCCAGGATGGCCACCGGCACCAGCAGGACCCCTGACAGCATCACCCGACGCACGCGTGTGCCAAGGCGCGTGAGCGCCGAGCCTAGGCCGAGGGGAAGGAAGCTTGGCATGGCCGGAAACTAGCGCCCGTTGATGGCGAAGATCGGCCGCTTACGTGGCATCTCGCGGTCTCCTCAGCCCTTCTGGCGTGCTTTGGCGAAGTCGGGCGGGCGCTTCTCCAGGAACGCCGTAAAGGCCTCGCGGGCCTCGGGCGAGCGCATCAGAACGGCGTAGGCCTCGGCCTCCTTGTCGATCACCGCGCCGATGTCGGGAAAGCCCTGGCGCAGCAGGCGGCGCGAGGCCAAGAGCGCCTGGCGCGGTTTGGCGACGAGCCGACACGCCGCGTCGAGCGCCGTCGCCTCCAGCTGGTCGGCCGGCACGATGGCGTTGACGAAGCCGGCCGCAAGGGCGCGCTCGGCGCTGAACGGCTCGCCCAGGCAGATCAGTTCGAAGGCACGCGGATAGCCGAGGCGCGCCGGTGCGAGGACGCTCGAGCCTGCTTCCTGCACCAGCCCGAGATCGAGAAACGGCGCGCGTAGGCTTGCCGACGGCGTGGCGTAGACAAGGTCGCAATGCATGAGCAGGGTGGTGCCGATGCCGATCGCCAGGCCGTCCACCGCGCCGATCATCGGCTTCGTCACCTTGGGCAGGCGGCGGATGAAATCGAGCGAGGGCGCCGGTATGCCGCCGCCGTCACCCTTAGCCGAGGGCTCGGCGCGGCGCAGGAAGTCGTTGATGTCGTTGCCGGCTGAGAACACGCCGCCCGAGCCGATGAATACATGCGCCGCGATGGCCTCGTTCGTCTCGGCCGCGTCGAGCGCCTCCGACATGGCCGTGTACATGGGGCCGGTGAGGGCGTTCTTCTTGTCGGCGCGCAGCAGGCGGATCACCTGCACGCCGTTCTCGACCTTGATCTCGATGTCCTGGGCCATCGGGGCCTCCTCGTGCTTGCCGTCGTAGCTGGTTGGCCGCGGTCACCCGGCCCTCATTGATCACGCAGCCAGGCGATGGCGGCCTTGGCCGCCGTCACCGCTTCCTCCTCCGTCGCATAAATTCTCTGAGGATGGAGCTGACGAGGGTCCAGCCTCCCCGGCCCTCCGGATCTCTGCGGAACTCCTTGAAGCCGAACGTGCTGTCCTCATTTTTCACGATGTCGACGCACCGATCGACCTCGTCGTTGTGAAGGCTCCTGACCACGCGCGTCGGCATTTGGCTTAAGTCCTTCGAGAGGTAACCTAGGAGAGTGTAATAAACGAGGTCGCATTGCACCCATGACAGACGCCACCTGAGGAGCGCAGATCGGTACGATTGGGGCTGACGCCCTATTTGCAACCTACGGGTCCATTCACGGGGATAGTACCTCCGGTGCCAGCATCAGGGTCGAATCGGCTCCGTCCACCACGGTATCCTTGAGGCCCGGAGCGGCGGTGGCGAGGTTCTCGGCGAAGAACCGGGCGAGCGCGATGGGTTGGGCTTGGGCGCCGTCGCGTGCCGCGACAAGCGCGCCACGCGCCAGATAGATGCCGCCGGAGGCGAGGCCGAACAGGCGCAGGTAGGGTGTGGCGCCGGCCATGGCGGCTTCGGGATTGCTCTGGAGCTGGGACCCCATCCAGCGCGAGGCCTCGCCCAACGCAGCGACCGCCTCAGCGAGCCGCTTGCCCATGCGACCGAACTCGGGGCGGTTGCAGACGCGCACGTCCTCCACCGTCCGCTGCAGCTCGCCGAGGTAGGCGGCGACGACCTTGCCGCCTTCCAGCGCGAGCTTGCGGGTGATGAGGTCCAGGGCCTGGATGCCGTTGGTGCCCTCGTAGATCGGCAGGATGCGGGCGTCGCGGTAGATCTGGGCGGCGCCGGTCTCCTCGATGTAGCCCGTACCGCCGTGCACCTGGACGCCGATGGAGGCCACCTCGCAGCCGATGTCGGTGGAGAAGGCCTTGGCGACCGGCGTGAGCAGGGCCACCCGGTCAGCCGCGGTGGCGCGAACGGCCGGGTCCTTGGCGCGTCGGGCGATGTCAGTCTCGCACGCGGTGACGAGGCAGATGGCACGCGCGGCCTGGGTGAGAGCCTTCATGGTGAGCAGGCTGCGGCGGATGTCGGGGTGCTCAATGATGGGCGCCATGTCGGCCCTCTTGGTGGTGGCGCTGCGGCCTTGCTTGCGCTCGCGTGCATATCGGATAGCGCGCTGGGTGGCGCGCTCGGCCAGCGCCACGCCCTGCACGCCCACCGCCAGCCGGGCCGCGTTCATCATGATGAACATCACATTGAGTCCGCGGTTCTCCTCGCCCACGAGGTAGCCGACCGCTCCGTCGTTCTCGCCGTACTTCATCACGCAGGTGGGACTCGCGTGGATGCCGAGCTTGTGCTCGACCCCCGCGCAGGTCACGTCGTTGCGGGCGGCCAACGAGCCATCCGGGTTCACGAGATACTTGGGCACCAGGAACAGCGAGATGCCGCGCGTGCCGGGCGGCGCATCGGGCAGGCGGGCGAGCACGAGATGGACGATGTTGTCGGTCATCTCGTGGTCGCCGTAGGTGATGAAGATCTTGGTGCCGAAGATGCGATAGCTGCCGTCGGGCCGGCGCTCAGCGCGCGTCTTGAGCTGGCCCAGATCGGATCCGGCGTGCGGCTCGGTGAGGTTCATGGTGCCGGTCCACTCGCCGGTCACCATCTTGGGTAGGTAGGCGCGCTTTAATTCCTCGCTGCCCTGCGCCTCGAGGGCGTCGATGGCGCCGTGGGTCAAGAGCGGGCAAAGGCCGAAGGCGAGGTTGGCCGAATCCCAAATCTCAGCCGCGGCGGTGGCTACAACTTGCGGCAGCTCCTGCCCGCCCCATTTGGCCGGGGCGGCGAGCCCGTTCCACCCCCCGGCCACGTACTGGGCGTAGGCCTGCTTCCAGCCGGGCGGCGTGACGACCTTGCCATCCACCAGCTTGGAGCCGGCGCGGTCTCCGAGCGTATCGAGCGGCTCCAGCACCTCGGCCGCCAATTTGCCCGCTTCGGCAATGACCGCGCGGATGGTGTCCTCGTCCACCTCCAACACGCCCTCGGCGATTAGCCCGTCGAGCCCCGCCGCGCTCTTAAGCGTGCGCATGATGTCGTCCACAGGAGCCTGGTAGGTCATTCGCTCTCGCTTGGGTCTGGAGCTACTGAACCGGTGCTTAACGCTTAGGTCAATGTTAGGCCGAAGCGGTCCGTTCGGGAAGGGCAACGCGGGAGGCATCCCCGCGCCAGCGCTGGCGAAAACCGTAACCGGCAATGCAATGACGTGCCCCATGTCAACCAACGCGCGCCCCGCCGGACACTCAATGTTCACCTCAGGCCCAAGGAGCGCAGGCTGATTGACCGTGCGGCGCAGGTGCGCGGGCAAAGAACGGTATGGATTTTATTCTCGGTGCCGCGCGCCGCGCTGCCGGGTACGCCTTGCTTGATCGCCCCCTGGTTTTCGTCGGTGAGGAGGCCCGTACCCGTGTTCGTTCGCGGTCGGCTGTAGGTGGATGCTTCCCGGCACGGCGAGGGAACGGCCAGGGAACGGCCAGGGACTCGGGGCCCGCGTTCGGGCAAGCTGTTAAAACTTCGCCGTTGCCCGACAGGCTCCGGGGTTGGATGGCGTTCGTCTGCGCCTTGGCCGGTCAACCGATCTCCCGAACGCGTCCAGCCCACGAGGTCTTTGCAGGTCGCTGACGAGGCGCTGGACCAATGCTCGTTCGAGGTCGATGCCATCCCGAGTACCGCGCGGCCGTGCGGAAAGTCGTCCTGGACATCAACGCCCGGTTCCGGGAGGAGCGCCAGCCGATGTTCTGCACGGCCGGCACCTTTTGCGGATGGGCCCGAGGCGTTAGCACCAAGGCCCGCTTGCTTTCTCCTCATTGCGCCTTACATACGCCGCACCCGCATTTTATCGGCCGCCGCCCAGCCGCTCATCGCTTTTCAACTGAGGCACAATGATTACGGGTAAGACGCTGATCGCTTGGGGCTATGCGCCGGGCCCCTGGTTCGCCTCGGCCATTCCCGCGGCCGAGAAGGCGCGTGCGTCTGGCGCTGACGAGGCGGCTATCCGGGCTCTCGTTGATGGCTTTGCCCCAGCGCGGCCGCCGAAGCCCGTGCCCCTGCGCGCGGCGGGCGGGGTCGCCTACACGCTCAATATCCGCGCCGAGGAGCCGGAGGACGCCGACAACATCGCCGGCGTCGAGCGCCACATGGCGGAGCTGATGCGCACTCCGACGCTGGTGGCCGGCGCGGTGATGCCGGATGCCTGCCCGTCCGGCTCGGCACGGGGTACGATCCCCGTTGGCGGCGTGGTGGCGGCCAAGGATGCCATCCACCCCGGCATGCACTCGTCCGACATCTGCTGCTCCATGGCGCTGTCCGTGCTGGGTGACGTGGACCCAACAGCACTGCTCGACGCCGGCATGAAGCTCTCCCACTTCGGCGGCGGCGGGCGGCCGCACAGCCAGGACATGCAGCCGCCCGATGCGCTGATGGCGGAACTTGTCGACAACAGGTTCCTGGCCAGGACCTCCGAGGCGGCCAAGCAGCACTTCGGCACCCAGGGCGACGGCAACCATTTCTTCTTCGTCGGGCGGTTGGCCTCCACGGGGCAGGTGGCGCTCGTCACCCACCACGGCTCGCGTAAGCCGGGTGCATTGCTCTATAAGGCAGGCATGGACCTCGCGGAGAGCTACCG
>JAFMSC010000327.1 GCA_017353825.1 Hyphomicrobiaceae bacterium
AGGGCGTTTGGTTTCAGGCCCGGAGCGGGCCGTAGGACGTCAAGCGAGCCGGTCGCGGCGTAGCTTGTCCTAGAAGCCGCCTGCTTCAGCAGGCGGTAGTTCACAGAGGACACCAACATGGAGACCACCGAGCGCCGCGTCGCCGCAACGTTCCGCCTGAAGCCGAGCACGCTGAGCGCGGTGAAGCGGGCCGCAGTGGCCGAATCGCGTTCGCAGAACAAGGAACTGGAAGTGCTCGTCTTGCGTGGCCTCGCAATGGCCGGCATGCAACCCACCCCCGAAAGGAACTGACCTCATGGCAGACAGCATCTCTGCGCCCGGCAATCCAAGTCTGATCGTGATCGGCAACGCGGGCGCCGGACGGCCCGACCTCGGCGGAGGCCGATGGGCCGTTCACGATGGCGCCTACAATCTGCTGGCAACGAATACGACTGAGAAGGCCGCTCTGCTAGCTGTCCTGAACACGCTGCCCACGAGCGCCGTCTACACTATCGCGGGCGGCTCTGTCGGCGGCACCAAGACGGTCAGTGCTCACCTCACGGCGGTGAATGCACTGCCATGAGCAACACCGACTTTTACAGCCAGTGGTGGCTCGATCAAAAAGCCAAGCACGAGGGCGGCGACTCGGCCGGCGAGTCCGACGACGAATTTTTCAACGACCTCGAAGCGCTCCGGCGTAAGCACGGCCTGGGCGACGACGACGCCGACGCCGAGGCCGATGGCGAGACCGCCGAGGACCGCCGCAAGCGCGCGCTTGAGGTTGAGCGGGAGGAGCGGGACCACGAGGTCGCTCAAAAGTACCTCGATCAGAAGATTGAGCTCGAGGACCGGCGCGAGCCGGCCAAGTCTGAGAGCGAGGTCGAGGCAGAGTTCAAGCGGCGCTATTCAGCCTTCACGAAGGACGGCAAGATCGACCACGAGCGCTTGCCCTATGAGTTGGCGCTCGAGCTGGACTGCAAGCGCAGCTATGCCCAGGCCGCGCGCGATAGCGCAGAGCGGGAAGCGGAATCCGCATACGGCGATATCTCTGCCGATCAGATCGACCGTGTGTACCGCTTTGAGCAGGGCCTGCGCGAACCGGCCAGCCGTGCGCCGACCATCCTGGCGATCGCCCAGGAAAAGGCGTTCGACCTCGGTGAGCTGACCATGATCGTCGATCAGCTGGCGACGGCGCTCGGGGCGCTCAGCGAGGAAGGTAAGCGTACGGCCCTTTGGCAGAACATCATCGCGCCAGCGATGCAGTACGGTCAGCGCGTCATGGACGTGCGCGCGGCCATACCGCAGGCTGAGCGGCGGCTAGCCGGCTTCAACCCGGATGGGGTAGCGGAGCAGTTCGAGTCTGGGCGCGTGAGGCGCGACAACCCGGTCGAAGGTCTCAAGCGGGCGCATGAGCTCGCGCGCAAGAGGCGCGGCGCGACGTACGATCAGGATTTGGAGGCCGACGTTCGGGACGCCTTCGCCCGCGCGCAGCCGCGCAATAAAGACGGCACCTTCGCGAAGGGCAAGGTTGACAGACCTGACGACCTCGAGGGCGATGTTCGGGCAGCCGCGAGGGAAGTCGCGGACCGCAAGCGCGCGCCCAACATGGACAACCTGCGCCGGATGGCACGCGAGAGCGGCACGACGCTAGCCAACGTCGTCGCGAACTACACCGCCATGGACCAGGTCCTGGACCACCAGGAGCACAAGCTCGGAGGCTTGCTCTACCTATGGCTGGAGGCCGGCGGAACGATCGATACCCTCAATTCGGTCCTCCACGGCGCCGGAGGCCACACCGCCTTCCTAGAGCGTGCCAGCCGCGCCAGGCTGACCGAGGCCATGGGTGCCCCCAGCGAGCGCACCCAGCGCGAGCGTGCGCAGGGTGAGCGGGCGATGCGGGCTTCGCGATCAATCTCAGGCTCAGCCTCCGGCGAGGGTAGTGGCTCATCCAGCCAGCCGAGAACCAGATACGGCAATACGTACGATTCCGACCTTGAGGGCGACATTCGCGCCGCAATCCGTGAACTGAGGGGCGCATGACGTGATCGATCTCAAGGCTAACGTCAACTGCGGCCACCCATCGGGCGAGCCCGCGCAGCCACAGCCTCCGTCAGTCGCGTACACCCCGCCGGACCTGGCGCAGACCATGCCCGTGATGTGGCCGTACACGGGCCCAGCGCTGAACGTGTGGTGGGCGCTCGAGCCCGACACGCGCCGCATCATTCATGCCAAGGTGATCAGCGCGGGCAAGAGCTCGGCCGCTGACCTGAGGGACCTGGTAGCGAGGATCGATGTGGCGCAGCGTACAGGTGGCAGCGTTGAGGCCGCGATCAACGAATGGGGCTCAGAATGAGCGACTTGAGCATGCCGCGCTTGATCCGCGAGCTGGCCGAGCGTGACAAGAACTCCGTGACGCCGCCTCCGCCGGGATGGCCACAGGTAGAGCTGGATCTGTGGGTGCGGATGAAGCCTGAGCAGCGCCGGGAGCTCATCCAGCGGGACTGGGACCCGGGCAAGGTCCGCCGCTTCGCCGACTCCCTCAGCCGGCTGCAGGCCGAGCGCAGGGCGAAGCGAGAGGCTGCTCGTCGTGGCCTCTGAGACCTGTGCAGTCTGCTACTGCCTGGATGCGTCAGAGGCCGACGGCATCGACCTCGACCGCCTCACGGACCTGGTGCGGTCACTGCGCGCCCAGGGTCGGCTGAACGCGCCGCAGATCAAGGTCGTGGGCATGGCGATCCGGGTGGCGCGGCGTGAGCGGATGGCGGGGCTGCTGGGACAAGAGTAATTTCGGCCGCCGCCGAGGGCCGGGGATGGAGCCTACCTAGGCGGGTTCCACTTCGCGTCTATCGCGGCCATCAGCCGATCGAACCGATCATTCAGCAGGTCGGTGAAGCGCCCTTCAGTGGCAATGATCCGATCCTCAAGGCGTACGATATCCGCCTGCGCGCCAGACACCTCAGAGCGCATTTGGCGCATCTCGCCCGTAAGGCGCTTTTCCGATTCCGAGACAATGTTGGAGACGGCGCTGATAATATGCTTCTCGGTCTGCGCCGCCTGCTCAAGGGCAGTGACACGGCGGTCGAGCTCTTCGAGGGTGGCCATGGCCTAGGGATTAGTCCGGAATCGCCGGATTGATCAGGTTGAGCCCCCTCTCGATGCGGCCCAAGCGCTTGTCGAAACCGTCGAGCCGGTGATCGATGCGGGCCACGTCCTCACGCAGCCCGGCAGCCTGCTTTTCAAGGCTGGACAGTCGGTCGATGGCGGTCACCATGTAGTCGAGCGCCCGATCGAGCTTGGCGTCGGTCAGGTTGAAGCGCGTGTGCACGAATTCGCGGAGATCGGTGTCGTCGGCCATGGGGCGATTCCTATCACATCTCCACTCTCGCTTTTGACCCTGCGAGCCGGGATGGGGCGAGTCCTATCACATTTCGACTCGCCCCGCCAGGAGGGCGCCGGTGCGGGGAGGCGCCCTCGAAGCTCTATGCCAGCATGGTGATGCCGGTGCCCTGCGGCTGCGGCCGATGTCGCACAGGCTTGCTCGTTGGGCGCGAGTCCACCAGCACCAGGATCAGGGCACCGGCGAGCACGAGCGCCCAGGATAGCGTCAGCAGCCTCACGGCGCCCTCCTCGCCTCGCGCAGCTCATCCCGCTCCTGCTCTGCCCGGCGCAGGCTGGCGGCGAGCAATATGCACTCCTCCTCCTTCGCCTTGAGGCGCTCCTCCAGTTCCTCGACGCGTTCCCGCAGGTCCGCGTTTTGCATGACTAGGTGCTTGGTCACGGCGCCCTCCTCGCCCCGAACGCGCGGCCGATGCTCTCGCCAATGCCAGTGTCCGACCTCCGCCCGCGCGGACGCAGGCCGAAGACCGGACCAGGGCGCATGTCCTCATCCTTGGCTACTGGGGGTGGGCCCGGCCGGATTTCCGCCTGCCCGTCGAGCACGACCCCGAGCGCTGGGCCGTAGGCGCGAACCTCGTTGAGGATGCGCAGGTCCTCCTCCCGCTGCTTCTGCCTGCGCCGCATGTGGATGATCTGGCGGACGATCCCGACCACGAACGCGGCACCAAGGGCGGCAAGCGTGTTTTCGGTCGTGGGGCTCAGCTGGGATGGGTCAAACATGATCCCGCCCTCCCGCCTTCCGGCCCGACGCGATGTCCTGGGCCAAACTCCTCACGCAGTGGCGAAGCAGTTTCCAGAGTCCGACCACGACCCCGATAAGGATCGCGATCGACAGAACGGTTGCTATGGCGTCCATCATTGCGGTCTGTCTCCTCGTTTGAGTTCATAGAGTACCCCGGCCTTGATCTGCGCCTGGGGCGGCATGGCCGCCTGCAGGACGCGAAGGCACTCGTTGCACAGCTGTTGTTTGTCCACGGGCGACATGGCGCGGATTTGCAATGTCGTCAGCGAGCACAGCAGCGCGGTGATGCGGTTGGCGAGGTTCATCGGCGCTTCTCCCGCCAGTCAAGGAACATGGCGATGCCGATCACGATGCCCGCCAGGCATGCCCACACCCAGAACCCGCCCAGCAGGTCGAAGAGCGTGGTGTATCCGTAGGTGACGCCCATCACAGAACATCCTCCACTTCTCGCGCCAGCCCAGGGTGGCCCGCATAGCGCAGCGCGTTGATGAGCCGACCTGCATTCCACACCGTTGGGTCCGCCGTGAACGTCAGCAGCTCGGCGCGCACGCTGGCCGGCATGTGCGGGAGCTCTGAGATGATGGTGCTCACCAGCGTGGTCGCGGCGTCTATGGGGATGCGAAGCAGGTGTGGCGGGGGCAGGTCGTCGAGTTCGCGTTTGTCAAACATGTCGTCTTCTCCAACGAAAAAGGGGCTGGCCATAGATGACCAGCCGGTTGAAAACCTCAGCCGTTTCTCAGCCTGGTCACGCGGGGCTCAGCACCACCCCACTGCTCAATGTCAGCCTCGCTCGGTTCACGCTCGAGCTGCCGCAGCGACTCGTGCAAGGCCGTCATCGTCCCACCGAGGCGGGCCTTGGCGTCCTCTTTGGCTGCCACGGCGCAGTCGCGCCACGCGGCAGGCCATGCCTTTATCTCGAACCGGAACTCATTCCAGATGTCCTGCAGCTCGCTCATGCTCTTGGCTGAGCGCAGCTTGGCTTCCAGGATCGGCCACTTGCCGTCACGGCGTGCCTGGGCGGCGCTCTTCTGTCCGCCCGCGGCCTGACCGTCGTCGTCTCCGGATACAATGATGTTGAAGCTCGCCAGCAGGGAATATCGGCGACAGTAGGTGATCGCCGATCCCC
>JAFMSC010000054.1 GCA_017353825.1 Hyphomicrobiaceae bacterium
AATCATGCCCCGACGCTATGCCGCCAGATTCCTCGCTGTGAATCCCCGTCAAGCCTTTCTGCGCCGTCTGTGGCAGCACTGACTCAGTTGTTTACGGACGGGCCCTTAGTGGCCGTGCGGCACCTTCGCCACCAGCCGCTCGCCCCGCGGAGCGCGGCCGTAGAGGCGGGTCATTTTCGTCGTCAACGCAGTCTCATCGATGAAGACAAGACGCGAAGCCTTGAGCGTGGGCTGATCGGCCCTCAGTTCCTTGCGCGCGGCGGCGACGTCAGGCCGATCCTGCTCGGCCGCGTGCAGGACTTTTTTAAATGTGATCTCGTGGCGGTCGTAGAACCGCAGACGGAGCTGATGGCGACAGCGAGCTTCTTCTCACGACGAAGCCGATCGCGGATCTCCTCAAGCGTCAGGTCGGGCTCCTTCGCCACCAAATCGAGCAACCACTCTTCGTAAGCCTTTAGCGGCGAGCGGCTGTGCCCGGTGCCAGGCTTCGCCGCGACGCTGCCCGTTTTTCCCACTGATTAAGCCAGCGCACCGTCGTAGAAGGAGCGAGATTGAGCACACGCGCCACCTCCCGCCGGCTCTCGCCGTCCTCGACCATCGAAACTGCGCGCTCTCGCAAGTCTCCCGAGTAGCCCTTGGCCATGGCATCCCTCCGCCCGTGCCGACCGAGCACTCGAATCTGATTTGCGCGACCCTGGAAATCCCCTGTTGCCGTTCCGATCCACATCAAGCAGAAACCGCTCTAGCCCGCGTGGGTCCGTGCCCATTCGACAACCTCTGCATGCGTCGCGAACCAGACGCCTCCCTTGGCCTTGGCGTGCCGGATCAACTCATCGAGTATCCAGATGCGCGAGCGTTGGCCAATGATATGGGGGTGGCAGGTGAGCTGGAAGATGCCGCCATCCTCCCAGGCCGCATCCAGCTCCCGGCGGAAGATATCGAGCACGTCGGCGGGCGGCGTATAGGGCCTGAGCGAGGAGAAGCGGTGCATCATGAAATAAACCGCATCGTCGCGAACCCATTCAACGGGCAGCTCGACGATGCCGGTCGGCTCGCCCTCCAGGATGAGCTCGTAGCAGTCCTCGTCAGCCATCAGCGAGGAGTCGTAGGCGAGCGCCAGCTCCTTCTCGATGCGCAGCGTGTTGGGGCTGAAATCCCACGACGGCGTCCTGAGCCCGACGGGGCGCCTGCCGGTGATCTTCTCCAAGGTGTCAGCCGAACGCAACATGAGTTCCCGCTCCGCCTCGTACGGCAGCACCGAGTTCAGCTCGTGAATCCAGCCATGAATGCCGATCTCGTGCCCCTCGGCGATGACGCGCCGCTGTTCATCCTGGTGGAGCAGCGCGGTGACCGCTGGAACGTAGAACGTCGCCTTGGCGCCGTGGCGGTCTAGGAGCTTCAGGATGCGTGGTACGCCGACGCGGTTGCCGTATTGCCCCCAGGACATCCGGCCAATTGACTTGCCGCCGTCGCGCAGCTCGTTGGTTTCGTGATCGCTGTCGAAGGACAGCGCCACCGCGCAGCGTGCACCAGCTCGCCACCCGTTCGGCCGATAGCTGCGACCGGCACGCACCTGGTTGACGAGCTTGCGCCAATGTGCCTCGGGCCACTTCCACGGGTCTTGTGGCTTTCCTTCGGACATGCAGGCCTCCTGGAGCTTCAAGCGATCGGCGAGCCTGTGACGGGCAGCACCTGACCTGTGATCCACGATGCGTAGTCTGACGCCAGGAACAGCACGGCGTGCGCGACATCCTCAGGGGCACCCATGCGACGCATGCCGACGTGCTCGGTGAAGGTGTTCCGGAACCCCTCGGAGTAGCTCGCCCACTGCCGCTCGTAATCCAGGCTGGTCGCCATCAAGCCCGGCGCCACCGAATTTACGGTGATGCCGAAAGGCCCAAGCTCCTTTGCCGGCTGCCCGACCAGCCCGAGTAGGGCGTGCTTGGCCGCCGCGTAGCTGTGGATGCCGGTCAGGCTGGTCGCGAGCCCTGCCCGGCTCGAAATCGGCACGATCCGCCCGCTGCCCTTGGCCTTCATGGCCGGCACGAGGGCTTTGGCAACCAGAAAGCAGCCGGTAAGGTTCACGTCGACGATGTCGTGGAACGTCTCTGCTGTCAGCTGTTCGAGCGGATGAGCGGCCTGTCCGCGAATGCCGCCGGCGACATAGACGAGCACATCGAATGGACCCATGGATTGCACCAGGCCATCGACCGACGCGGGATCGGTGACGTCGACCTTGTGCGCCACGGTGCTGCCGCCGCTCGGGTCTGGGCCGGCGAGATCACCCAATTGATGCGCCAACACGTCCGCAGCGACGGCCTGTACGGCGCGGGTTGCGAATGCGCGGGCGATCGCGTGGCCGATCCCGCGCGCAGCGCCGGCTACCAGTCTGCGCTTGCTCTTGAACTCGATCAGCATCCCCGGCTCAGTCAAGGTCCTCGTGCGCCGTCTCCCGCAAGGATAAGATCACGAGCAACGACACCACCGCGGCGGCGACCAGGTACCACACATGCGCAGTGGGCGATTGAAAGCGGTCGATCAGCCACACCGAGATGAAGGGCGCGAACCCGCCGAAGACGGCAACTGCGAGCGCGTAGCCGGATGTCATCCAGGTCGAGCGCGTACGGGTCGGGAAGATCTCGGCAATGGCGGCCGGACCTGGCCCGGAGAACATCGAAATGAGCACCGCGAACAGGGCCTGCACGGCGATGAGTTCGCCATACCCGATGCCCGAAAGGAGATACCTAAACACCGGATAGGGCAACAGGACGAACGCGACGCAGCAGGTGAGCAGGAGCGGCCTGCGCCCCAGCAAGTCGGAGATCCCGCCCATAACCGGGATTGACACGAGCAGTACAAACAGGCCGATCGTATTGGCCCAGAGCGCCGCCGACGGTGAGAGGTTCAGATACTTCTGGGTATAGGTGGGCATATAGCTCAGCAGCACATAGAAGCATACCGTCCACACGATGGTGAAGCCGAACGCGCTGACGGCAAGTCCGAACCCGCCCTCCGCCGCCGGGGCAGCCTCTTGCGCGGCGCTCACATAGGCCGGCGTCTCTTGCATCGTGCGCCGCATGTAGAGCCCGACCGGGCCCAGAACGCCGCCCAACAGGAATGGCACGCGCCAACCCCAGTCGCTCATCTGTTCCTGCGCCAGGAGCGTGTTGAAAAAGGCGGCCACGCCGGAGCCCAACAACAGACCGGCCACCACACTCGTCTGCTGGAAGCTCCCGAACCATCCGCGCCGGCCCTTCGGCGCCCATTCGACGATGAAGGTGGTGGACCCGCCCCACTCGCCGCCCGCCGAAAACCCCTGAATCAGCCGGGCGAACACCAGCAGCAGCGGTGCCGCGAGACCGATCGACGCGTACGTCGGCAGGATGCCGATCATCACGGTGCCTGCAGCCATTAGGAAGATGGTGAGCAAGAGCGCTGTCTTGCGGCCGTGCGTGTCGCCAATCCGGCCGATGACTATGCCGCCGAGGGGGCGCGCGACAAAGCCGAGGCCGTAGGCAAGAAAGGTCGACAGGAGCGCCGTCACGTCGTCGGTCTGGGGGAAGAACTGTCGGGCGATGATGCCGGCCACAAATGCGTAGACCGCGAAGTCGTACCACTCGAGAACATTGCCGACGACGGCTGCTAGCACCGCCTTGTAGCTGTCGGCCTGGTGCGGCCGATACATGCTCATGCCCCCCCGATGGACCTGACCCGCAGCCTCGACAATGATACCACGATGCGAGCAGTCGCAACTAGCTGTAATATCTGGTTTGGTCCTGGATGGCCGCAAGGCGCAGCGTCGCCGCCTCAGTCGGCCCCGGCGCAGTCAAGGAAATTTCCGACGGGCAACGAAGCAGCTTGTCGTCATGCCGGCTGGTAAAATCCGTTAACTGAGCCACGAGAGCAAGACGCCGCGAGGCGACCCGGCGGGCTAGCGGGTCCGTGCAGTAATGCCAAGATGGTGCCCTGCCCGCCATCGCCAGACTTCTATGCTTGCCGCAACAGCAGCCGCACTCGACCCAACGCGCTCCCTGGCGGGGAGCGGCCGGCACGGCGCTGCTGGCGCTCGCTCTCCTATGCCAATCGTGGCGCTGCGCTCTTCACCAGCCCCAACCTCGTCGGTCGCGAGTTTGTTGTCCCCAGGTGCTGCGGGTGCTCCCTTCGTTGCGCTTGGCCGTGGGCGTACTCCGCCGCAGCCCATCAGGCCGGGCCCTCGGCTGCGCGGAGCCGTCAAGGAGCGCGCGAGCCAACTGGGCCGTGCCCGCAATAGCCCTGGCGCTCCTTCATCTCTCGTAGAGTTGCGCACCGCCGATACTCGCGCCGGCCCGCGACACACGACCCTTCTAGCCCAACTTCGCGAAGTTGGGCTAGGACATTGCTGGCGCGGTGTCGGTCCCGCAGTAAGAACGTCGCACCACCGCTTCCCACCAGGCTATCCGCGCAGGCCGCGCGCGACGGCGTCGAGGAAGGCGTTGATCTCCGGGTCGTGGGTGAAAACGTGGGTGGAGACGCGGATGCGCGCTTCATCGGGCCAGTAGCGGATGCGGATACGGCGCTGATCGCATTCCGCGGCCACCCGGCCGAGGTCGCCCTTCGCCGTCGTGAAGCTCACAAGGCCGGCGTGGTGGGCGTCCGTGCTTGCATTGAGCATGCGGATCTGGGGAAGCTGCCGCAGCCCGTCCCGCACCTTGCGGGCCTGTTCATGGATGCGGGCATAGATGTGTTCGCGTCCAATCGCGTTGACGAAGTCGAGCGCCGCCTTGAAGCCGACGATCACCGATAGATTGGACGTACCGACGTTGGAGAAGCGATAGGCCTTCAGGCCGTAGTTGCGCCAATCCTCCGCGACCGTGTGCGCCCACAGCCGCTCCAGATGCGGCTCGCGCACGAACAGCATGCCGCTGCCCTTTGGCGCCATCAGCCACTTGTGCCCGTTGCTGGCATAGAAGTCGCACCCCAGATCGGCAAGGTCGACCTTGATCTGGCCCGGCCCGTGCGCACCGTCGACGTGGGTGAGAATGCCCCGTCGGTTCGCCAGGGCGCAGATCTCCTTGGCGGGCAGTACCAGGCCGGTCTGCCAGGTGATGTGGCTGAAAAGAATGACGCGCGTCCGCTCTGTCAAGGCGTCCTCGAACAGCTTGACCATCTCCTCGTTCGAGGCTGGCGGCCGGGGCAGCTTGATCACATTGATCTTGATACCGAAGCGCGCAGCCTTCTGCTCCCACGCACAGCGGGCGCCCGGGTGCTCCTGGTCGGTCAAGAGCACCTCGTCGCCCAAGGGGATATCGAGGCCGTTGGCGATGACGTTGTTGCCTTCGGTGGCGTTGCGCGTCAGCGCCAGCTCGTCGAGCTTGCAGTTGAGGTATCGGGCCAGCGCCTCGCGGGTGGCACGGATGCGCGCGTTCTCGGCATAGCCGAACCACGGGTTGTCCGGCTCGCGGTATTCCTCGGCGAACAGCAGGTGCTCCACCGTCGCGCGCAATACGGGGATCGGTGTGCAGCCGAGGGCGCCGCAATTGAGGTTGATCCGGTCGGGTGCCAGCAGCCACAGCCGGCGCAGCAGAGACCAGTACCGCTCCGGGTCGGTCTTGTAGAGGTCGCACGACGGCAGGCCGGCATCGCAGGCAAGAGCACGCTTGGCCTGATGGAGCGGGATGCCAAACAGGGCCGTGGCAGCGGCACTCTGCAGAAGCGCGCGGCGGCCGACCAGAAAGCGCATACGTTGTCTCGGTGCCAGAGCCGCAACTGATCGGCAAAGCAAAGCGCCCGCAGTCGCAGACGGCGTTTGCTTTCCTTGGGCCCGATTTTCACAAGCGTGCCCGTCTGGGAACATTGGGGCAAACCCGGGGAGTCCGCTCGCCAAACCCGCTTCGACACTTCAGCGCACCGAAGATCACCTGGACGGCAATGGCCAGAAAATCAGCGGCAATCCCATCTATTGGGCGCATGCGACCATCGATCAGTGGAGCGATTGGCAGATGCATCCATGCAGCGCTGGGTGGGTGCGCGCTGCGCTGGCGCAATGGCCGATGGTAGCAGCGCCCGAAAATGGCACGACCTACCGTGGCAATGATGGCCGTGTGGCGTCAGAAAGCGCTACGCCATTCGCGGCGCCGGACCGGGAATGACGGGTCTCGCTTCGGTCCCTACCGATCATTTCCTGCGCACCTGTGGTCCCGGCAGCCAGCATCGGTGGGCTCGTCCCATCAGCGCTTCTTCAGACGCCAGCGGAAAGTTCTAACCGCTGCAGGACCTTGTCTGCGGTGTGTTGACAGCGCATGCCGTTGAAAGGAAAAACCTCGATCAGGGTCGAGGCCAGCTGCGCATCGAGTGCATCGCGCAACTCACGCCGAGCCCGGTGCAGACGGGTTTTTGCTGTCGCCGGCGGCAGACCGAGGAGACCCGCGGTCTCGTCGGTGCTCAACTCCTGGACATCGCGCATGATGAACACAGCCCGGAAGGCCTCCGGAAGATGATCGATCGCCCGCTCGAGGAGATGGCGGATCTCGCGCTGCGCGGCCGCGCCCTCGGGATCGAGGGTTGCGGGCATTAGGGGAAACGCGACGATCTTGGATGAGCCGGCGGTCTCCGCATCTATTAGTACCTCCAGGTCGACCATGGGCCGCTGTCGCCGGAGGCGTCCCAAGGCCTCGTTGAGGGTGATGCGGGTGAGCCACGTTGCGAGGCTTGCCACGTTGCGAAACTGGCCGAGGCTGCCGAACCCTCGAACATAGGTCTCCCGAACAATGTCCTACGCCTCGCTGTCGTCCTGAACCACCGAGCGGGCGATACGATAGAGGCGCTGGTTGTGGCGCTGCATGATGACGCGGAAGGCGGCGCCATTGCGTCGGAGAACGAGCCGAACCAGCTCGGGATCATCGAGCGCATCCAGGTCTTGAGATATCTCCGCATTCTTCGTCTGCATCGCTTTGCACTTTCGAAATGCCCACTCTTGGCGTCAAGCACCGAGGCTCCCAGAACGGAAACGACCGTCGAGGCCGATCCTCACAAGACATTGCTGTCGCGTTTCTGTGCGGTCACGAAACACGCCAAGCATGCGGCTTGTGACCATCGTCGCTTCGGATTGGCCGACGCCACGGCTCATCATGCGGCCGTGCGTGGCCTCGATCACCACCGCGACGCCTTGCGGCGCCAGCACCCGACCCAGCGTGTCGGCGATGGTTGCCGTCATCGCTTCCTGTATCTGCAGGCGCCGCGCATAGACCTGAACGAGGCGCGCCAGCTTCGAGATGCCCACAACTTTGTTGCGTGGCAGATAGCCGATGTGCGCGCGTCCTACGATCGGCGCCATATGGTGTTCACAATGTGACACGAAGCGGATGCCCCGCAAGACGACCATTTCGTCGTAACCGGAGACCTCTTCGAAGGTGCGCTCCAGGTGCCCGCCTGGTTCTTCGCCGTAGCCGGCAAACCACTGCTCGTAAGCCCGCACCACGCGTCCGGGCGTATCGAGCAGCCCCTCGCGGTCCGGATCGTCGCCGGCCCAACGGATCAGGGTCCGGACGGCCAGCTCGGCTTCCGCGCGAGAAGGCCGGTCGGGGGGCTTTTCGGGCGCAGAGCGCAAGACATGGTCGCGGCCTGTCGAGTGATCCCTTACCAGTGTATCCATTCCGACCTCTGTTGTTGTGGGCGCGGCCAACAAGCCCCGATGCTGGGCGCGGGCCATTGGATGCAAGTGTCCGCAAAAGGTTCCCTGGCGTGGATGGGGCTTTCGGAGGCTGGAACCTTCCAGCCGGTGTGGCATCTATCTATTGACAGGCCGAAAGGACGGCTGGCTTTCAGCTCGCATTTCCGCAAGGAGAGGCGCTATGGCAACGTCGCAATCTGGGCCGGCTGGGCCCGACCTGGCGCAGGGCATCGCGGCAAGGGACCTGAACGACGGGCGTATGCTTGTGGGCCACGTCGGCGAAGAGGCCGTTCTGTTGGCGCGCTCGGGCACCTCGATCTTTGCGATCAGTGCCAACTGCACTCACTATGGCGGTCCACTTGCCGAGGGGGTGATGGTCGCAGACACGGTGCGCTGCCCCTGGCATCACGCCTGTTTCAGTTTGCGAACCGGCGAAGCCCTGCGCGCGCCGGCATTCATGCCGCTCGCTCGCTGGACGATCGAGGAACGTGATGGCCGGATCTTCGTGCGGGGCAGGGCTGAGCCTCCGGCTTCGCGCCAGGCAACGCGTCCAACGCCCGCTGCCCAGTCCCCCGGACGGATCGTGATCATTGGCGGCGGGGCTGCGGGGTTCGCGGCTGCCGAAGCTTTGCGCCGACAGGGCTACGGCGGCAGCATCATCATGCTGAGCGGGGAGAGCGCGCCACCTGTGGACCGGCCAAACCTTTCGAAGGACTACTTGGCCGGCAACGCTCCCGAAGAGTGGATACCTCTGCAGCCCGATACCTTCTATGTCGAGAAGGACATCGACCTGCGGCTCAGCACGGTTGCGGCAGGCATCGACGTTCGCGAACGCGAGATTGTTCTCGCCGATGGAAGCAAGCTCGGTTACGACCGTCTGCTGTTGGCGACGGGCGCCGAGCCGGTGCGGCCTTCAATTCCCGGCGCCAACCGGCCGCACGTGCTGACATTGCGATCACTGGCCGATTGCCGCGCCATCATAGCACGTGCCCTGGGCGCCAGGTGCGCCGTCGTTCTGGGCGCCAGCTTCATCGGGCTTGAAGCGGCGGCGGCGCTGCGCGCCCGCGGGATCGAGGTGCACGTGGTGGCCCCCGAAAAGCGGCCGATGGAACGGGTACTCGGTGCACAGCTTGGCGACATGGTGCACGCGCTACACGTGGAGCACGGCGTGATTTTTCACCTCGGCGAGATGGCAAAGGCCATCGACGGCAAACGTGTGGCTCTGAAAAATGGTAGCGCAATCGAGGCTGATCTGGTCGTGGTGGGCATTGGCGTGCGACCGCGCATCGAACTCGCCGAGAAGGCTGGCCTTGCCGTAGACCGCGGCCTTGTCGTCAACGCGCATTTGGAGACGAGCGCGCCGGGCGTGTTTGCAGCCGGCGACATCGCGCGGTGGCCCGATCCCTACAGCGGTGGGGGCATCCGTGTCGAGCATTGGGTGGTGGCGCAGCGCCAGGGCCAGACGGCCGCGCGCAACATGCTCGGCGTGCAAGAGAAATTCACCGCAGTGCCTTTCTTCTGGAGCCAGCACTACGACGTTTCCATCAACTACGTCGGTCACGTTGAACGTTGGGACGAGGTGACAATCGAAGGCGATCCTGCCGGTAGGGACTGCCTTGTTCGCTACAAGCAGGCACGCCAGATGCAAGCGGTCGCCGCCGTCCATAGGGATATCGAGAGCCTCCAAGCCGAACTGTCGATGGAAGGGCACACCCCGTATTAGCCGCTTCGGAACATGCCACCCAAGCAGCGTGCCGGCTGATAATGAGCGTTTTCGATACGTCGGAGGTCGTGTGCGCTCAATGGGTTGGGGGTGGATCGAAGGCGCGGGGCGAGTATTTCGTAGCCTACGGATCGAGCCATCTCAGTCGTGAAGTGCAAGGCCAGCGACCTCAAGGTATGCTGTCACGGCATGGGTTGACTACAACGTCTAGCAAGTGGGAGGAAGCTCATGACAGCATTGAAGGCCGTGAAGGTCGCGCCAAAGGGAATGGGTCTCAACGACTTCGTGGCGCAGCAGGAGGGCTATTTCGCTGCCGAAGGGCTCGATGTCGAGTTCGACTGGAAGACGTTCCGCGGCACGCAGTCCAGCTGGAAGGGCCTTGAATATTTCCAACGTCCGCAGGACCGGCCCTACACCCAGCCCAATGAGGACGTAATCCAGGGCGCCTGTGCATGGGGAACCGTGTCCAACGCGAGCGCCGGGATGGGACGCATCGTACGCGGCGGCTACGGCATTTCACCCTGGGCGATCTTCGTTCGAGCGGATTCATCCATCAGGCGACCTGAGGATCTGGCGGGTGTACCGATCGCCGTGGGCCTGCGCGCCGGCAGTCATTTCAACGTCCCCTACCGCCTTGAGAGGTATCTGCCGCTCGAGGAGATCAAGATCGTGAACGCGGGTGGCTTTGGCGCGCGCCTTCAAGCGTTGCTCAACGAGGAAGTGGAGGCCGCCAGCCTGCTTCCACCGCAGATCGCCATGGCTGAGCAGCTGGGGCTTCGCAAGGTCATGGAGGACGAGTTCCACACGATCTGGTGGGTGCCGGCGAACGCCGAGCCTGCGACGGTGAGGGGCTACATGAGGGCGCTCGACCGCGCCGAGGCTGCACTTGCGGCAGACCTGCCAAGATATCTCAATCTCTGGGAGCTTGCCATCCCAGCCGAGTTTCAGGCTCGTCCTTGGGATTATACGAGGTTCGGTCGCGGCGAACGTTTCGTATATCAGCCCATCCCGCAGACCGAGTTCGCGGAGATTATGGCGCAGGTCAAGCGATGGGGCCTCGACCAATACCTCAAGGAGTACGACATCGAGGCGCTGATCCACGAACCGGCGGCGTGAAAGCCTTGATGCCGTCATAGCGCCAGCCTCTCGGAAGCTGGCACTGGAGCTCCAGGGCACGCGAACCAGCCTGCGGAACAAGTCGGCTCAAGGACCTGCCGTGTTCCACCTCCGCCGTCTCGCAGCCCAGGCTGACCGTTGATTGGGGAGGGTCAAGCAGAGGGGTTATCGCCGATGTCCCAGTAGAGGCCGGTCATTAGCGCGATGGCCGAACGGGACAGCGACAGCAAGATGTGCTCATCCGGGGCGTGTTGGGAAGAGGCCGCGTAGGAATGCGGGACCCAGATTGTTGGGATCGCCAGGATGTCGGTGAACACGTCGTTGCAGATCGAGCCGCCCATCTGAGGCACGATCGCCGGCTTGATGTTGGCGGAGCGCTGGAGGGAGGCCGCGGCAAACCTAGCCCAGGGGTGATCGGGCTCGGTGCGCGTCGCCGCGAAGCGGCCGTCGTTGGCCGTTGGCGGCGGTAACACCTTGACGCGCGCAAAGCCCTTGGCGTCGAGGTGATGCTGCAGGCTCGCCATGATTGCATCGGCGTCGGTGCCGGCAACGAAACGCAGCTGGCAGTTCGCGACGGCCTTGGGCGGCACCGCGTTGACCGGGCGCCCGGGTGTGCCGGCGGTGAACGCCAGCACGTGGAACACGTTGGTGCCGTAGACGCGCTCGGCGGGCGTGAGCCCCGGCTCGCCCCACCAGGGGTCAATCTCGGGGCCGGACTCGCCGCCGTCGAGTTCCACGTCGGCCAGCGCTTCCTTCACGGGCCGTGACATCGCTGGCGCCCGCAATGCCGTCACCAGCAGCTCGCCGGTTGATCCGACAATCGTGGCCAGTGCGTTGGCCAAGATCAACGCGGGATTGGCCAACGCACCGCCCCAGTTGCCAGAGTGGTGCCCGCCGTCGCGCAGGTCGCACACCAGATCGAAATTGACGGCGCCGCGGCACCCCAGCGTCAGAGTAGGTCGCGCCGGCTGTACGCGCGGGCCGTCTGACGCGATGAGCAGGTCGGCGGCAAAGTCGGCCTTGTGGGCAGCCACCAGTTCGGCCAGGCCCTTCGAGCCCACCTCCTCGCCCATCTCGATGATGAACTTGGCATTGAAGCCGAGCCGGCCGCCGCGCTCGGCACGCACCGCCGCCAGCGCCGCCATGTTGAGGGTGTGCTGGCCTTTATTGTCGGACGTCCCCCGCCCGTAGAGGCGGTCGCCGTCGCGCGCGGTGATCCAGGGGCCCTTGCCCTTGGTCCACTGGTCCGCCAGGCCGCGAATCACGTCCCCATGGCCGTAGCCGAGCACGGTCGGCCGGCCCTCGTCCTCCACGTAGGTGGCGAGCAACACGGGAGGCTGGTTGGGCAGCGGATTGTCGTAAACGCGTGTCGCGAAGCCAAGCCGGGCGAAGGCCGGCGCCATCTCCTCGTCGAGATAGCGTTGCAGCTCGGGGAGGCTTGCGGGCAGCTTCTGGCTCTCCGTCTTGAAGGTAACGCGGCGCGCCAGCTCCGTCTCGAAGCGGCCATTCTCGACGTAGGCCTGGGCGCGGGCGATGGCGCCGGTGCGGGTAGGGGATGTAGGGCTAGTCGGCACGGACAATTGACCTCGCGTGTTCCTTGTTGTTGTAGAGATGGCATTCAACGAAGCCGCCGCGCTCGGGGCAGCGCTGCGGGGATTCGCTCCGACACCGCTCCATGACGTGCACGCAGCGCGGGTGGAAACGGCAGCCAGCGGGCACGTCGAGCGGATTGGGATAGGCGGCGCCGAGGTGGGTGTCCGGCACGCCGAGACCCGGCTCCGGCGTCAGCACCGAGGCGAGCAGGGCCTGGGTGTAGGGGTGCTTCGGGGCCTGAAACAGCGCATCCGTCCCGGCCTCCTCTACGATACGGCCGAGGTACATGACGGCCACCCGTGTCGCCATGTGGTCGACCACGGCCAAGTTGTGGCTGATGAGCAGGTAAGTAAGCCCCAAGTCGCGACGAAGCTCCTGCAGCAGGTTGAGGATCTGCGACTGCACCGAGACATCGAGCGCCGAGGTCGGCTCGTCACAAATGACGACCTGCGGTCGGTTGATGAGCGCGCGCGCGATGGCGACGCGCTGGCGCTGTCCGCCGGAGAGCTGGCTCGGGTAGTTATCATAGAGGTGCCGGGACAGGCCCACGCGCTCCATCATCTCCTCGACTTGCGTGCGTCGCTTGGGCGCGTTGCCGCCGCCCTCTACGCGCAAAGGCAGCCCAATGATGGAGCCGATCGACTTGCGCGGGTTGAGGGAGGAATAGGGGTCCTGGAACACCGGCTGCACTAAGCCGGCCACGGTGCGGCGTGGCAACGTGGATATCGCCTTCCCAGTCAGGCGAATCTCTCCCTCCGTAGGAGGCAGCAGGCCGAGCAGTATGCGCGCAAGCGTGGTCTTGCCGCAGCCGGACTCGCCGACCAGCCCCACCACTTCGCCCCGCCGGATCGCCAGGCTCACGCCGTCCACCGCCTGTAGCATGCGCTTGGACCTGAGCACGCCGGTGGAGACGCGGAACGTGCGCGACACGCCGTAAGCTTCAAGCAGGGGAGCTTCCGGTCCGGCGCCTGGCGCGGTGGTCATGCCACCGCCTCCGGCCCGTGCGCAGGCAGGATTCCAGCGATCTCGCAGTGGCGGATGCAGCGCACCGGGTGGCCTGAGCAGGCGTCCTCCAGTGCGATGTTGGCGCGTATGCATGCGTCGGCCGCATGCGGGCATCGGGACGCGAAATGGCAGCCGACCCTGGTACCGATCAGCGACGGCACCATGCCGGGAATTGTGCCGAGCTTCTCGCCGCGCTGCGTCCTGCCGGGCACCGGGATGCACGCGATCAGCCCGCGTGTGTAGGGGTGCGCCGGTGCCGCGAAGATCGCCGAGGCCGGGCCGGCCTCCACCACCTCGCCGGCGTACATGACGACAACCCGCGTGGCGACGCGGGCGACGATGCCGAGATCGTGGGTGATCAGTACTAGACCCATGTCAAGCTCCCGCTGCAGATCGGCGAGCAAGTGCAGGATCTGCGTTTGGATCGTGACATCCAGCGCGGTGGTCGGCTCGTCCGCAAGGATGAGCGACGGCGAGGTCATCAGCGCCATGGCAATCATCACGCGCTGGCGCAGGCCACCCGACAGCTGATGCGGGTACTGCTTGAGGCGGCTTGCCGCCGCGGTGATGCCGACGCGTTCGAGCAGATGCACGGCGCGCTCGCGCGCCTGTCGGCGGGTTACGGCCCGGTGGCGCAGCAGTGCCTCCTGCAGCTGGTTGCCGATGCTGTAGGCCGGATTGAGCGAGGTCATCGGGTCCTGGAAGATCATCGCCATCTGCGCGCCACGGATGTCGGACATCTCGCGCTCGCCGATACGCAAGAGGTTGCGACCAGCGAACTCCAAGCATCCCGCGGTGCGCCTAGCCCGCGCCGGCAGCAGGTCCATGACGGCAAGGGCGGTGAGAGTCTTGCCACAACCCGATTCGCCGACGATGCAGAGGGTCTCGCCGCGGTCCACGTGGAACGAGACGCCCCGCACCGCATGCAGCGTCCCCGCCGGCACCGGTAGGTCGACCCGCAGGTCCTCGACCGTGAGAATGCGCTCGCTCATGCCTCGCTCATGGGCTCCTTTCTACCCGCGGTTTTCGGGTGCCGTCACGTCGCGCAGCCCGTCGCCCAGCATGTTGATGGCAAGCACCAACAGGAACAGTGCCCCGCCCGGAATGGTGATCAGCCAGGGATCGAAGAACATAAGGCCCTTGGCCTCCGACACCATCAAGCCCCATGACGGTGTCGGCGGCTGCACGCCAAGGCCCAGGAAGGAGAGCGCAGCCTCGAGCAGAATCGCCTGCGCCATGTCTAGGGTCGCCACCACGATCAGCTGGTTCATGATGTTGGGCGCGACCTCGGCGAACAGGATGCGCGCGGTCGAGCAGCCGAGCGCCTCGGCGGCGGTGACGAACTCGTGGGCGCGGACCTGCTGCGTGGTGC
>JAFMSC010000328.1 GCA_017353825.1 Hyphomicrobiaceae bacterium
GGTTGAGGAGCGCGCGCCTCCGGCGCCGGCTGAGGCGCGGCCTGCTGGCCCGCCGAAGGCTGGTCACCAAGCTGGTCCAGCATGTCCTTGAACACGTTAGAATCGGGCTGGCGGCCCTGTCCCGGCCTTCCACCGGGTCCGCCAAGCAGGACGTCAAGAATGCTGCGGGCGTCGAACATGGGGGCTCCTCCCAGAGTGACGTGCCCCCGACGCCACCCTAAGGCGGGCGAAAACCCGGCACATCCGGTCGAGCCCCCGGAAAACCAAGGAAGATTGCCGATGCACGCCCCTCCGATTGGCCGCACACTGCATTAAGCACGATTGCACAATGGGCTCTGTGCTCAAGGAATGCTACATGGCCGCTCTCCATAACGCTGAAGCTAACGCTTCCCATCGGAAGCTAACTCGGAGCGCGCCGACGGCCCGCGAAGCGCCGCGACGCGCACCTTCAGCAGTGGAGAACGATCCATGCATACCGACCAGCGCAGCCGTGGCGGCATGGCCAAGCCGGACGTGTCGAACGTCCGCACGGCGCAACAGTACGCCACGCAAGCCATCGGCCGAGCGGAGCTGTCGCGCGCCGCCAGCCAGGCCGCCATGGAGAAGGCCACACGGCCGGACGTGCGCGAGCTTGCCGGCTACGAGCTGATGGAGGCCAAGGCGGTGATCTCGGTCCTGCGGGAGCTTGGGGCACCTGCGCCGCAGATGGGGCCCGAAGCCAGATCGGCCCTGGAGATGATCACCAACTCCTCCAAGGGCAACGCCTTCGACCGGGCCTACATCGCGGCGCAGTGCGAGAACCACGCCTTCCTGCGCGACCTCACGGCGGCCTACTTGGAGACCTCCGAGCCCCGTCCCGCCGACCCGCAGGAGAGGCAGGGCCGCCAGCTGGCCACGGTGGCGCTGTGCACGTTCACCGAGCACGCCGCGGTCGCCAACCGCATCTCGCGCGAGATCCGGGCCTAGGTCGCATCTGGAAACTAGGCCCGCGGCCCATTTCCTCGGAGCCGTCAGATCAGCCCGATGGCGATGGCGGCGGCGCAGCCAAATGACAGCACCGCCATGACGCCGAACCACAGGGAGGAGGCGTCGAAGCCGGCGTGTCCCCAACGGTCGTCCAGCTCGACCGTCACGCCGGCGCCCCTGAGCAGGATTGCCACCTCGTTGGCGCGCCGGCGCAGCTCCTCCTCGGAGGCCGCATCGTCGCCGAGGTCTGCGCCCACGCCATGCTTGATGAGCGAGCGAGTGAGGCGGAAGGTATCGCCCGCGGGCTTGGGAGCTGCGGCATGCGTCTCCACCACTACGCCGCCCGCTACCGAAGCGCCGGTGACAGCATCCACCAACATGAGGCTACCGGTCTCGCGCTGGTTCGCGAATGCCTCGACCACGGTGGCGCGGCCGAGCTCGATGCGTGCCACGGCGATGTCGTTGGCGGAGCAAGTGAGGGCGGGCCGCTCCGCCAACGTGGTGAGATCGAGGTGCCGGCTGATGTCAAGGGAAGCGACCGGGACGAGGTCGGTGGCCATGCGAACCAGGTAGCCGCGACCGCGCTCGAACGGCTGGTCGGACAGCCATACCAGCCGGGCCGCGAAGCTGCGCACCGCTACCGGGGCGGCGCCGGGCGCGGCCAACACCGCGCCGCGCGACACGTCGATGTCGGTGTCAAGCTGCAACACGACGGCCTGGCCGGCGCCAGCCCTGTCGAGGTCGTGGCCCATGGTGACGATACGCCGGACGCGCGTACGCCTGCCGCTCACCACATCGACGACCTCCTCGCCGCGCGCGATCGCACCTGAGGTGACCGTGCCGGCGAGGCCACGAAAGTCCTGCCCCGCCCGCACCACCATCTGCACGGGGAAACGGAACGACCCGCTTGCGTCCTCGGCGCCCTGCCGGCCCGACACCTCATGCAGGTGATCGAGCAGCGGCAGGCCGGCGTACCAGACCATGTTCTTGGAGCGCCGGGCGATGCCGTCCCCGAGCACTGCCGAGACCGGGATCGCCGCCGCGTCGCGGAAGCCGAACCGGTCAGCCAGTGCCAGGAACTCCCCCTCGATGGCGCGGAACCGCGACTCCGACCAGTCCACCAGGTCCATCTTGTTGACGGCGAGGACGACGTGGCGCACGCCCATCAGGTCAAGGATGGCGGCGTGGCGGCGCGTCTGCACCTTCATGCCGCTGCGGGCATCCACCAGCAATATGGCGATGTCGGCGTGGGATGCGCCGGTAGCCATATTGCGCGTGTATTGCTCGTGGCCGGGGCTGTCGATGATGACGAGGCGGCGTTTCGGCGTATCGAAATAGCGCCAGGCAATGTCAATGGTGATGCCTTGCTCGCGCTCGGCCGCCAGGCCGTCGACCAAGCGGCTGAAGTCGGGCGTGCCAGCGGCCGTCCTTGCGGCGCGCTCTATGGCCGCGCGCTGATCGGTGGTGAGCGCGTCCGCGTCCCACAGCATGCGGCCGATCAGAGTGGACTTGCCGTCGTCGACGGAGCCGCAGGCGATGACGTTGAGTGGTCCGGCGTGGACCACGATTGGCTCGTGGGAGAGAGCAGCATCGTTCGCCTTCACCCCGTGCAGCACGCGGGTTGCGCGCGCGGCCACGTTGTGGGTGCCTCTCGGACCGTCCGCGACGGGCTCGACCAGGACGGCCATCAGAAGTAGCCCTCCTGCTTCTTGCGCTCCAAGCCGCCGGCGTCGTCATGGTCGATGAGGCGGCCCTGGCGCTCCGACGCGCTGGCCGACAGCGTCTCCTCTATGACGCTTTTGAGGTCGCTGGCAGCGGAGCGCACGGCCGCGGTCAGCGGCCAGCAGCCTAGCGTGCGAAAGCGCACACTCTGTATTTTGACCTCTTCGCCTTCGCGCAGGGGCAGGCGGTCGTCGTCGAGCACCAGCAGGCTTCCGTTGCGCTCGATGGTGGGGCGCTCGGCGGCGAAATAGAGCGGCACCACGTCGAGCCCTTCGCGGGCGATGTAGCGCCACACGTCCTTCTCGGTCCAATTGGACAGCGGGAACACGCGCACCGTCTCGCCGGGGCCGAGGCGGCCGTTGAGCAGGCGCCACATCTCGGGACGCTGCTTCCTCGGATCCCAGCGGTGGCCCTCGGAGCGGAAGGAGAACACGCGCTCCTTGGCGCGCGAGGCCTCCTCATCGCGGCGCGCACCACCGAACGCCGCGTCGAACTTGTACCTGTCGAGCACCTGGCGCAGCGCTTGGGTCTTCATGACCTCGGTGTAGACCGAGGGCGGATACTCGATGGGGTTGATGCCGCGCGCTATGCCGTCCTTGTTGATGTGCACGATGAGATTGAGGCCAAGTTCGAGCTGGGTACGATCGCGAAAGGCGATCATGTCGCGGAACTTCCAGGTGGTATCGACGTGCAGGAGCGGAAACGGTGGCTTGGCAGGAAAGAACGCCTTGCGGGCCAGGTGCAGGAGCACCGTGGAGTCCTTGCCGATGGAATAGAGCAGCACCGGCGCGCGGAACTGCGCCGTGGCCTCGCGGAAGATGTGGATGCTCTCCGCTTCCAATAGGTCAAGATGGCCCAGCAGGGCACTCAAGCCGCGGTCCCCCGTACGGGGCGCCGGGGGTTGGCGTGCAGGCCGCACTCCTTGCCGTCCTGCGTCTCCCACCACCAACGGCCTGCGCGCACGTCCTCGCCGGGGCTGGTGGCGCGCGTGCAGGGCTGGCAGCCGATTGACGGGAAGCCCTGCGCGTAGAGAGGATTGATGGGCACCTCGTTGGCGGCAATGAAGGCTTCCAGGCGATTGAGGGACCAATCGGCTAAGGGGCTGATCTTGACCACGCGGTGCTCGCAGTCCACGGCGGCGAACCGGATATGGCTGCGGCCCGCCGACTGGTCGCGGCGCAGCCCCGTGATCCAACTTCCCGCGCCCGCGAGCGCGCGCCTGAGCGGGCGTACCTTGCGCACCTCGCAGCAGGCCTTACGGGCTTCGATGGAAAGGCGGAAACCCATGATGCCGTCGCGGGCCACCAGCGACTCCACGTCCGCCGCCTCGGGCGTCACGACGCGGATCCTTAGCCCATAGCGCTGTTCGGTGCGCGCGAGAGTGTCGATCGTCTCGGGAAAATGACGCCCGGTATCCAGAGTGAACACATCGACTTTGGCTCCTTCGGCGGCGATGGCATGGAGGATCGCCTGGTCCTCGAGCCCAAGGCTCGTGGAAAACGCAATCGGCCCGGGAGCCAGTTGCGCCACAACGTGAAGGCGCGCTTCCAGGGTTGGGAGGCGGCCAAGTCGCCGATCAAGGTCGGCTGCGACCTGTTCGTGGTTGTCGCCGGCTTCCTGACTGGGTCGTAACATCACACTGCCCTCAAGCACGGCAATGGATATACAGCAACGCCGTTCTACCTGGACGCGCGTGGTGCAAATAAGAATGGAATTTCATTCCCGGTGGAGGCCGCGCTTGGAACATCCACGCTGTCTGGAGCGCCTGGCAATCCATCATCAAAACGCCATTCGGGACAGGACGCTGCTGCCGGCTTGCTACGCCGATCAGCAGTCATCGGACCGAATTCGCGGGGGACGGAGGGCGGCAGGGGCCAAGGTCTGACCTCGGCCGCGGCGTCGGAATGAGGCCGACGTAAGGCGCGCGCGATGGCGGCGAACAGGTGTGCACCCTCATCCACAAAAGAAATTGTGACGGGCACAGTGCATCCTATGCAGGCTATCCTTTCCAAATGTTGGCCATGGGGTGCCCACATTGTTGGCTATGGGGTGCCCACAGCGATGCCCTGAGGGATGGCCATCAGGGCGTTGACTCGGAGTTTGGTCGGGTGGAGCGGCGGATATTTTGTCCGTGTGCGGCGCAACGCGTTAGCGAGAGCAAGGGGGATCGACATGCCGTATTTCTACGGGGAGCTTGGCATCGCGTCCGATGCCGACAAGGCCCAGGTGAAGATCGCCTTCCGCACTTTGGCGAAGACCTGCCATCCCGACGTTGAGGGGGGCGACGAGGTGCGCTTCAAGGAGATCAACCAAGCCTACGCGACGCTAATCAACCCGTCCCGGCGGGCCGCCTACGACGCGCAATGCGCGCGGGCCCTCGCCTGCGGCCGGCGCCGCTTCGCGGCGATGATGGCGACCATGGCGGCCTCGTTCGCTGCGACCGTTGGCTCGGGGGTGGCGGTCGCCGGCTGGCTGCTGGGCGCCTAGCAATCGGGGGATTGCCCGCCCGCCCGTTGGCCCAATCACGCTCGCAAGAGGACGCCTGCAG
>JAFMSC010000329.1 GCA_017353825.1 Hyphomicrobiaceae bacterium
GGCTTCGACGCTCTCGTCACCTCCTTCGTCGCTACGATTGCTACCGGCTGGAGCGACCCTTACCGGGTGGGACTGGCTCCCACTGAGAAACCGCGCCTTTACACGGCGCACTGAAAAGGTTCGGGAAGCCTGCCATGGCCAGGCCCAGGTAGGTGCGCGGCCCGTCGCTCCATTTCTCCTGCAGTCGCAGCCCGCCCCGGCCGCGGATGTCGATTCTCATTAGCGCCCCGGTCATGGCATCGAAGCCGGTCGCGAACACGATGGCATCGACCTCGTGCTCTCGGCCCCTGGCGCGCACGCCTTGCGCGGTGATTTCCTCGATCGGCTCCTCGCTTACGTCGATCAGCTCGACGTTGAGCCGATTGAACGTCTCGTAGTAGCCGCTGTCGACGCACAACCGCTTGCAGCCGATCGTGTTCTTCGGCGCCAACAGCTCGGCAACCTGCGGATCCACCACCTTCTCGCGAATCTTGCCTCGCACGAACTCGGCCGCCGTATCGTTGGCCCGCTGGCTCACCATCAGGTCCTGGAACGCGCCGAGAAACGACAGCCCGCCCCGTTGCCAGCGCCTTTCGTATTCCGCGGTGCGCGCCTCGGGCGACGTCTCCAGGGCTTTCCGGTCACCATAGTCAAAGTCGATGCCGGTCATGGTCAGTTTGGCGCGGGCCCGCAGCTTCGGATAGTCCGCCTTGATCGCCCGTACGTACTCGCGGTTCAGCGGCGCGTTGTGCGCCGGCACCGCATAGTTGGGCGTGCGCTGGAATACGAAAAGGTGCTTCGACTGTCGGGCGATGATGGGGATCGACTGCACGGCAGAAGAGCCGGTGCCGATAATGGCCACGCGCTTGCCCGTGAAGTCGACCTCCTCATGCGGCCAGGTGCCGGTGTGATATCGCCCGCCCTTGAAGCGCTCGAGCCCATCGAACGTCGGCAAATTCGGCGAAGATAGGCACCCCGTCGCCATGATGCAGAACCTGGCCGAAGTACGGGCGCCATCGCTGGTCTCGATCGTCCAGCGGCTCTCCGTCTCGTCGAAGGTTGCGGACATCACGCGCGTGTTGAACTGGATGTCGCGGCGCAGGTCGAAGCGATCGGCCACGTGGTTGGCATAGCGCAGGATCTCGGGCTGTGCGGCGTAGCGCTCGCTCCACTCCCATTCCTGCTGCAGGGCGGCATCAAACTGGTAGGAATACTGCACGCTCTCCACGTCGCAGCGCGCACCCGGATAGCGGTTCCAGTACCACGTACCGCCCACCCCGCCCCCGGCCTCGATCACGCGCGCCGCCAAGCCGAGCCCGCGCAGCCGGTGCAGCATGTATATGCCAGCGAACCCCGCACCGACGACCACGGCATCGAGCGGCGCATCGCGTCCATTGTACCTGCTGGCGTTCACGTGCGGGTTCATGCTGACTCGCCCTCCCGATTCTGATCCTATCCCTGCCGCCGCATCCCGCCGCCGAACATGCCCCCGTCCATGACCAGCTCGGCGCCCGTCATGTAGTCCGAAGCCGCCGACGCGAGGAAGAGCGCGCCGTCGGCGACGTTCTGCGCTTCGCCCGTCCGCGCAAGCGGCACGAACGTGCGGGACAGCGCGTGGATGTCTGTCGGCTCGTTGCGCCGCACCGCGTCGGCTGCCGGCACCATCTTGCGCCAGATGTCGGTGTCGATGATGCCGGGGTGCACGGAGTTGACGTGGATATTGTACTCAGCGTGTTCGATGGCGGCGGCCTTGGCGAACAGGCGCACACCGCCCTTGGTGGCGCAGTAGCCGGCAAGCCCCGCCGCCCCACGCAAGCCGGCCAGCGACGACATGACAACAAGGGAGCCGCCGCCCGCGCGCCGCATGGCGGGCACGGCATGCTTTACCGAGAGAAACACACCCTCCAGGTTCACCGCCTGCTGCCGGCGCCAGGCGGCGAGCGTCATATCGATGATAGCCGAGCGAATCGCGATGCCGGCGTTGGCCACCGTGACGTCGAGGCGGCCATGACGCTTCTCGACTGCGCCGACGACCTCGAGCCAGCGCGCCTCGTCGGTCACGTCCTGGTGCAGATAGATGGCCGCGCCGCCGGCTCGGCGAATATCGGCAGCAACAGCCTCGCCGCTGGCGTCATCCACGTCGGTCACCGCGACCTTGGCGCCTCGCGCGCCAGCGTTCTGGCACATGCGGCCCCGATACCGGAGCCTCCGCCCGTCACGATCGCCACTATGCCTTCGACCTGCCCCATCCGCGCCTCCATCCCACGCTCATTTACTCGCCACTGTAGCGATCGATGCCGGCTCCTTCACCATCAAAGCCGGGACGGTTAGCGTGCGGCGCGCAACCCGGCCCACCGGGAAGGGCCGGCTCACTGTTTGCAACGAACGACAGCCAATTGGTCGCCTCCCTTTGGAGAACGCCACCGCTGACCATGATGTCAACGGCGGAGACCGGTGAGCTCCGGCGGCACCAGCGGTCCAATGTGCTTCCTACCAGCTGTCGTAACACAACCGTGCGAGATGATCGATCTCCGCGGGGTCGACGGATCTCACCTGTAACACTGGTACCGCGTGACGTCGGCATTGGGGTCTCAACCAACACGCTCGCCGCGCCCAGCGTAGGTGGGATGGTTGCGACCTTCGCGGCGTTGAGGTTGACTTGTCGATGACGAGAACCAGCTGTTCATTGTGCGTCTCCGATCGTACCGGAATTGGTGCACGACTTGGGTGTCGTCGAGATTGACAGGGAGGGGGCGAAAGAATGAACTGGGGCGCTTTGAGTTTGTGCGAGAGGAAGGGATATGGGGGACGGCATCGATCGCAAGATTGCGGCGATATTGCCGCTGTTGCCCTTGAAGGACGCAGCAAACCTTACGCCGAAGCGGGCACGCGATGAACTCGTAGCGCTGGCTGATTCACGGAAGGATGTCCCGCTGCCGCAGCCGGCGTCAGTCGAGGATCTTATGCTCGATGGAGCAAACGGCTCCATTGCAGCGCGCCTTTATCGAGCAACTGCGACCTCGTCCTCCTCAGTGGTATTCTTCCATGGCGGGGGATGGGTCGCGGGCGACCTCTATACCCATGACCGCAATGCTCGTGCGCTCGCGCTTGCCCTCGACGCGGTGGTGCTCAGCGTCGACTATCGCAGGCCGCCGGAAGTGCCCTTCCCTGGCGCCTTTGAGGACGCCTTGGCTGCGACCCGCTGGGCTTCACGCAACATCAAGAGGCTCGGCGGCGATGCGCGCCGATTGGCGGTGGCGGGCGACAGCGCTGGCGGCCAACTGGCGGCCTCGGTGGCGCTTGGCTGTCGAGACGAAGGTCCGGACCTGAAAGCACAGCTGCTCGTCTACCCCGCGACGGACGCCGCGGGCGCGTACAAGTCATCAGTGAAGAATGCGAAGTATCCTTCTCGCGAACAGAACGCCGAAGGATATTTCCTAACGACGGACGCCATGCGCTTCTTCGCCGGACAGTACCTTTCAATGGAGAGTGACGGCGATGATTGGCGTGTGTCACCCCTTAGGGCGAGCAGCTTTAAGGGCCTGCCGCCGGCCGTCATCTGCACTGCTGAATTTGACCCGCTGCGTGACGAGGCGGATGCGTATGCGGGTGCGCTCCGCGGCGCGGGTGTCGAGGTCGCGCATTTCCGTGAACCTGGCCTGATCCATGGGTATTTCTCTCTGGGCGCGGTCGCGCCCAGCGCCGACGCTGCGCGGCTGCGCGCATGTGCGGCGTTCAAGCAGATGCTCAGTTGACGGGTGGTGGATGGGCGTAGCGCTACCCGATTGGGTTCAGGCGCTCATCTCGAAGCCGTCATAGCCCTTAGCGGCAGTCTCGCTGCGCTCGCGAGACTTGAGCCGGTTCGCGAGGCGCTAGGCGGGCTGGAGGTTGACATCCATTCGACCCGGCCAGCGCGACTTAGCACATTGTTGGATTTGGATTTTCGACCGCCTGGGACCTACGAGATCCAGATCTCCTGCAAAGGCCCGCTCCGGCAACTTGCCACCTCGAACGAGCACCCAACCTCGCAACACGCCGCGGCTTCCCCCTGGAGGGGCAGAACGCACTTTTGCTTTGTTGGTGGACGCGGCAGTATCGGCCTGCGTGGCACGGCAGGAGGGTCCCATGAAGTTTGGCGTGTTCTATGAGCTGCAGCTGCCGCGACCGTGGGAGGAGGACGATGAGCGCCGGCTGGTGCAGGACGCGCTCGCCCAGGTCGAGCTCGCCGACCGACTCGGCATCGACTACGCTTGGGCAGTCGAGCACCATTTCCTCGAGGAGTACTCCCACTGCTCGGCCTCCGAGGTGTTCCTGGCCGCTGCCGCCGCGCGCACCAGGCGAATCCGGCTTGGCCACGGCATCCGCCAAGTGATCGCTAACTACAACCATCCGGCTCGCACCGCCGAGGCCGTCGCCATGCTCGACCTCGTCTCCAACGGCCGCGCCGACCTCGGTATTGGAGAGGGCGCGACGCGGTTGGAACTCGGTGGGTTCAACATCCCGGCCAAGGAGAAGCGCGCCCTGTCGCTGGAGGCGGCCGAACAGATCGCCAACATGATGGTGATGTCGCCCTATCCGGGCTTCGAGGGGCGCTCGTTCATCATGCCCTGCCGCAACGTGCTGCCCAAGCCCGTGCAGAAGCCGCATCCCCCCCTGTGGATGGCGTGCACCAACCGCGACACCATTAAGGTGGCGGCCAGCCACGGCCTCGGCGCGCTCGCCTTCTCCTTCATCGACGAGGCGGAGGCGCGCACCTGGAGCCAGATCTACTACAACATTATCAAAAGCGATGCGTGTGTGCCCTTGGGCCACAGCGTCAACGCCAATATCGCCATGGTCTCGGCTTTCTCGCTGCACTCCGATCGCGACGAAGCCGTGCGGCGCGGCCAGGAGGGGTTTGAGTTCTTCCGCTTCGCCATCTCGGCGCTCGTCACCAAGGACACCGTGCCCGGCCGTTCGCGCCTGTTCGAACAGTTCAAGGAGGAGCGGGCAGCCGGAGCTGCGGGTCCGATGGCGCAGGGCACGGAGGGCCTCGCCGGCGCGTTCCAGCATTCGCGCGGCATCGGCACACCGGGTGACTTCCGCGCCCATGTGCGTTCGTTCCAAGACGCCGGCGTCGACCAGATCATCCTGCTGCAGCAGGCCGGCCGCAACACACACGAGCACATCTGCCAGTCGCTCGACCTGCTTGCCCGCGACGTGCTGCCCGAGTTCGCCGGCGAGGCGGCCGGCCGAGATC
>JAFMSC010000055.1 GCA_017353825.1 Hyphomicrobiaceae bacterium
GCCTCATCGCCGGGCCCAGGTCCGGCGCCGCCCGCGATGACCACCACATCGGCTCCCAGCCGGCCCAGCGCCTCCCGCAGCCGCGTGCGATCCCGCCCGATGCGGTGGCTCTCCACCACACGACCCCCATCTCGTGCGACCAGCGCCGCCAGCATCGGCCCGTTGGCATCGTACACCGCGCTCCCAGACAGGCTCGCTCCTGCCTTGCAGACGCCCTCTGCCGCCAGCAGGCAGCGCACGCGTGGCCGACGGACGACGGACACCCGCTCGCATCCGGCCGAGGCCAGCAGCCCGATCGCGCCTGCTTCAAGGTGCCGCCCCGCCACGGCGAGTACGCTGCCCTGCCGAGCATGGCTGCCCGCCCGATCCACTGCCTGTCCGGCGAACACCGGTGCGATGACCGCAATCGACCCCGCACCAGTGCGCGCGGCGTTTTCCAGCCCTACCACTGCATCGGCGCCCGCCGGCAGCGGGGCACCGTTCTCTACCTCCACCGCACACCCCGCGCCCACGTCCGCGGACATTCCCTGCAAGCAGAATGACAGCGGATTGTAAGCGCTGGCGCCCACCGTTTCGTCCGCCCGCAGCGCAAATCCGTCCGCTGCGACCCGGTCGAACGGCGGCAGGTCCAGCGCCGCCGGCACGCCGCCAGCCAGGACGCGCCCCGCCGCGTCCGCTAGTGGCACGCTCTCAGCCCCCAACGGCGCAGGCCAGGCATCGATCCATGCCGCCACATCGTCGAGACGCGCCCGCTCGCGCAGGCCGTGCAACGGCCCACCCGTCAACATGCCTGGGTCGCCGGGGCGGAGCGTGGCGCCATTAGGGTTAACCTCCTGCAGCAGAAGCCGTCGTCCGCGACACCATACACACTGACGGCAGACTGTCACATCTTGGGTTCAGGCTGCTCGCATGACCAAAGACGACAAGCTCCTCCGCGAAACCGTGCTCGCCGAGTTGCGCCGACGACGCTGCGTGGCTGGCGACGGCCAGGACCGCGCCCGGCGCGAGCCTGCCGACGCCGGCCATGCCGCCCGGCCCGAAGCAGATAGCCGGATGCAGGTGGCGCTCCGTCGCTAGAGGGGCAAGCGGCCAGGCCGCTTGCGCTCCCGCCGGCCGAGCCTTTCACCCGGGCACGCGAGCCGCGCCGTGGGCCATATGGATCGGCCCACATGGATCGGCCACATGGATCGGCACATGGATGGCCACGTGGAGCGGCCACATTGGGCCCCGGCACAAGGTCCGTCCGCTCGTGGCCGGCGAGGGAGGGCAAGGCGTGTCCGGCCCCCGTGTGCGAGCCGAACAACGAACGGCGCGGAAGCAACCCGGTCCGCTCGCTGTGCCCAGAAAAACACACGGCCTTTGCTGGCGCGCAAACAGGCGGCACCTTTTCGCCTGGGGCACAGCGTTCATGGACAGCCAAGGCAGCGGGAGCGCGGGCAACGCTCATTCCAGAACGCGATCTCGTCCGCATTGCCTCGATCCGCGCGCTTCGGCATACTTGCGCATGCCCAGTGATACGGTGAGCACCTCTAAGGCCGAAACCAACGCGCCGCCCGGAGCGCACAGCGCCGCGGCGGTCGAGCTGACGGGCGTCAACAAGTGGTTTGGCGCCTTCCATGTCCTCAAAGACATCAACCTGACAGTGGCCCAGCGCGAGAAGATCGTGATCTGCGGTCCGTCCGGCTCCGGCAAGTCCACCCTGATCCGCTGCATCAACCGGCTGGAGACGCACCAGAGCGGGCGCATCGTCGTGGACGGCATCGAGCTGACCCAGGATCTGCGCCAGATCGAGAAGGTGCGCGCCGAGGTCGGGATGGTGTTTCAAAGCTTCAACTTGTTCCCCCACCTCAGTGTGCTTGACAATCTCTGCCTCGGGCCGGTGTGGGTGAAGAAGATGCCGCGCGCCGAGGCCGAGAAGGTGGCCTTGAGATACCTGGAGCGGGTGCGCATTCCCGACCAGGCGATGAAATATCCAGGCCAGCTCTCGGGCGGCCAGCAGCAGCGCGTCGCCATTGCCCGCGCGTTGTGCATGAACCCGCGCATCATGCTGTTCGATGAACCCACATCCGCCCTCGACCCCGAGATGATCAAGGAGGTGCTGGACGTGATGGTGGAGCTCGCCCGCTCCGGCATGACCATGCTGTGTGTGACGCATGAGATGGGCTTTGCCCGCTCGGTGGCCGACCGCGTCGTGTTCATGGACCGCGGCGAGATCGTGGAGGAGGCGCCGCCGGAGCAGTTCTTCAACAGCCCGCGCTCGCCTCGCACCAAGCTGTTCCTGTCACAGATCCTGGAGCACTAGCAGAGGGAAAAATTGACGACAAAGACGGGGGCTGACCCCGCGCCCCCAACGCCGGTGGTAGGGTGGTCGGCAGGATCTGTACCCGTAGGGAACGAAAAATTCGGCAGGGACCGCGTAGACAGACTGCGCACATACCTTTCGCCAATAGCTCCTTTCATGCGTCATCTTCGGACGTAACCTGCAGAGTGGAGAGAAAGACCCATGACGCATTTTGCCCGACGCGCAGCTCTCGCCGCGGTTGTTCTGGCCGGGCTTGCAGGATTGACAGGCGCGGCGAGTGCACAGACGAAAACGCTCGACACCGTCAAACAGCGCGGCCAGCTCGTGTGCGGCGTCAATGTCGGGCTGCCGGGCTTCGGCGCCGCCGACGACAAGGGCGTTTGGTCGGGCCTCGACGTGGACTACTGCAAGGCGATCGCGGCGGCCGTGCTGGGCGATGCCGGCAAGGTGCGTTACGTGCCCACCACGACCAAGGAGCGCTTTACCGCCCTGCAGTCGGGCGAGATCGACGTGCTCAACCGCAACACGACGTGGACCATCTCGCGCGATTCCTCGCTCGGGCTGAGCTTCGCCGGCGTCAATTACTACGACGGCCAGGGGTTCATGGTGAAGAAGGCGGCCGGCGTCAAATCCGGCAAGGAGCTGGGCGGCGCTACCATCTGCGTCCAGACCGGCACCACCACTGAGCTCAACCTCGCCGACTTCTTCCGCATCAACAACCTCCAGTATAAGCCGCTGGTGTTCGAGAAGATGGACGAGGCGCTCAGGGCTTATCAGGCCAACCGCTGCGATGCCTTCACGACCGATGCCTCTCAGCTCTACGCGGTGCGCCTTTTGACGAGCAACCCCGACGAGCACATCGTGCTGCCTGATATCATCTCCAAGGAGCCGCTCGGGCCCGCGGTGCGACAGGGCGACAGCCAGTGGTTCACGATCGTCAGGTGGGTGCACTTCGCGCTGCTCAACGCCGAGGAGCTGAACGTGACCCAGGCCAACGTGGATGAGATGCTGAACTCCACCCATCCCGATGTGAAGCGCCTGCTGGGCAAGGAGGGCGACTTCGGCAAGGGCCTCGGTCTCGACAACGACTGGGCCTATCGCGCCGTCAAGCAGGTCGGCAACTACGGGGAGGTCTTCGAGCGCAACGTCGGCTCCGGCTCGCGCCTCAAGATCGACCGCGGCCTCAACGGGCTGTGGACCAAGGGCGGTCTCCAGTACGCCCCTCCGATCCGGTGACGACTGAGGTGACCTGGCGAGGCGCAAGAAATAGCATGGCGCATGGGTTCAGCTGCCGCCCCACCACGGCGCCCCGCCCCGGAAGGCGGGCACCCAGCTCACCTCTGAGCGAGGGTATGGACGCGGCAAAATGGCATGCGCCTCCAGGTCGACGCCGCACGGAAACGAGACCCTTGGTGCTCGGTCGATCGGCTCCCTGCCTTCCAGCCTTCCGGGGGCATGACGTTGGCGGGCAGCGCAATGGCCATTGCCGGGCCCTGAGGGTTCTTTGCGGACTGGCGAGCCCGGGAGACTGAGGTGGCGGTGTTGGCCCGCAAACCCCGCGATCTGGCGGACGTGAAGGCGCTTCTCTATCGGCCCGAGGTGCGTCAAGTTGCGTATCAGGCGGCGCTCTTGGCAGCGCTGGCGTTCGCGGCGTACTGGGTTGTCAACAACGTCGCGGCCAATCTACGTCGCCAGAACATCGCCTCGGGGTTCGACTTCCTGAGCCGGACCTCGGGCTTCGACGTGGCGCAGACGCTCATCGAATACTCCAACCTCTCCACCTATGGCCGCGCCTTCTTGGTCGGCCTCCTCAACACCCTGCTGGTGGCGGCGCTCGGCATCCTCGCCGCCACGGTTCTGGGATTTGTGATCGGCATCGCCCGCCTCTCCTCCAACTGGCTGATCGCCAAGCTGGCCGCGGTCTACGTGGAGCTGGTGCGCAACGTGCCGCTGCTTCTGCAGCTGTTCTTCTGGTACTTTGCGGTGCTCAAGAACCTGCCGAACCCACGTCAGAGTTTCGCCCTGCCGGGCGGGGCCTATTTCAACGTCAGGGGGCTCTACCTGCCCGCGCCGGTGTTTCTGCCCGGCTTCGGACTGGTCGCAGCGGCACTGGCCGTCGGCACCCTTGCTACGGCCGCGCTGTGGTGGTGGGCGCGACAGCGCCAAGCCCTCACAGGCGAGCGCATTGCCGTGCTCTGGCCGGCGCTGGCGGCCGTCGTGGGGCTGCCGCTGGTGGTTTTCCTGGCTGCCGGACGGCCGCTGGAGGTGGACTATCCGGTGCTCGGTGGCTTCAATTTCCAGGGCGGCGTGGCGGTGATGCCTGAGCTGATCGCGCTGCTCTTGGGCCTTAGCATCTACACCGCCAGCTTCATCGCCGAGATCGTGCGTGCCGGCATCCTTGGCATCCCCAAGGGCCAGACCGAGGCAGCGCAGGCGCTCGGCCTCTCGCGTGGGCTGAGTTTGCGCCTCGTGGTGATCCCGCAGGCGGCGCGCATCGTCATCCCGCCGCTCACCAGCCAGTACCTCAACCTCACCAAGAACTCCTCTCTGGCGGTCGCCATCGGCTATCCCGACTTCGTCAGCGTCACCGGGACGATTCTCAACCAGACCGGCCAGGCGGTGGAGGTGATCCTGATGACCATGGGCGTCTACCTGGCAATCAGCCTGCTCACGTCCCTGTTCATGAACTGGTTCAACAGCCACATGGCTCTGGTGGAAAGGTAGAGCGGAGGTAGCACCATGGCCGTCGTCGGCACCGCAACCACCGCGCCGCCGCGCCCCGGCGGGCCCATCGCGTGGCTACGTGAGAACCTGTTCTCGTCCTGGACCAACGCAGTGCTCACGCTGTTGGCCCTGTGGCTGGTCTACGAGGCCGTGGCCGCCGTACTCGGATGGGCGGTGCTGCACGCAACCTGGCAGGGGCGGGACGGCAGCGACTGCGCGCGTGCCGAAGCCGGCGCCTGCTGGCCCTTCGTCAACGCCTGGTTCGGCCAGTTCCTGTATGGGCGCTACCCCGAGCCCGAGCGCTGGCGCGTCAACCTTACCTATTTGCTTGCCGGGGCCGGCTTGGTGCCCCTGATGGTCCCCAGGGTGCCGCACAAGCTGTGGTCGTCGGTCTACCTGCTGGCGGTATTCCCGGTGCTCGCCGTCCTCCTCCTGTCTGGCGGCATCTTCGGCCTACGCCACATCCCGACCGACCTATGGGGCGGCCTGCTGGTGACGCTGGTCATCTCCTCGACCGGCATCGCCGCGGCGTTTCCCCTCGGCGTCGTGCTGGCGCTTGGGCGGCGCTCTCCCATGCCGATCGTGCGCTCGCTGTCGATCGGCTTCATCGAGTTCGTGCGCGGCGTGCCGCTGATTACCGTACTGTTCATGGCCTCGGTGATGCTGCCGCTGTTCCTGCCTGAGCGTTGGAGCATCGACAAACTGGTGCGGGCGCTGATCATGGTGGCGCTGTTCTCCGCCGCCTACCTCGCCGAGGTGATCCGCGGCGGCCTGCAGGCGATCCAGCGCGGCCAGTTCGAGGCCGCCGACGCGCTCGGCCTCTCCTATCCTCAGAAGATGGGTCTCGTTGTCCTGCCGCAGGCCCTCAAGCTGGTGATCCCGGGCATCGTCGGCAGCTTCATCAGCCTGTTCAAGGACACCAGCTTGGTGCTGATCATCGGCATCTTCGACCTCCTGGGTATGGCGCAGACCGCCTCCTCCTCGCCCACCTGGCTCTCTCCGTCCACGCCTATGACCGCCTACGTGGTGGCCGGCGCCATCTTCTGGATCTTCTGCTTCGGCATGTCCCGCTACTCCCAAATGCTGGAGCGTCGCCTGGCCGCCGGCGGCGAGCGCGTGGTGGCCAAGACGGCGGAGGACTGAGCGGCCCTTCGCTGCACCGAAACCGATGTCCGGCAATTGCTTGTCCTTGATATGAGACCGGCCAAGACTCCTCTGCGCCCGACCCTCAACGATAAGATTCAGCTATGGCTGTCCACAAGCAGACGCATTGATGGACTGTGGATTGGAACCTACCAAAGCGGCGACAAGGCCGAGACAGCCCTTGGCCGTATCGAGGAAGCCCTCAATCTCATCAAGACTTACGATCGTGTTCGGTACGATCGGCTGCGCAGCGACCTTGAACGCGTGTGGGTTGTTGTTCTGCCGGGTGCTCTCGGGAGCTACAATGAGAGACTTCGCGCCTGTCAATTGGACCCGCGGCACGTCTTGGCGAAGCTCTCTTCTCCACAGATCATCGCCGCAACCATCGTGCACGAGGCGACGCATGCGCGGCTGCAGCGATGTGGCATCGGCTACGACGAGGAACGGCGCTCGCGTATCGAGGCCATCTGCTTCCGACGCGAGGCCGCCCTTGCCATGAAGCTGCCCAACGGGGGGTCGGTACGCGAAACGGCGGAGCGCCAGCTGGCGCGGTGCGCGACCAGCGACTTTTGGACCGACGCGGCGTTCGACACTCGATTCCCAGATAGCGCTGCGGAGGCGCTGCGCTACCTTGGAGCTCCCGAGTGGTTGGTGCGCCTGCTCGTTCGGCGGTGGCGTCGACGACAGCGGCGGCGTTAGTGCTCGCCAAGCAGGCCCTCAGGTCTGGATCTACGTCTGTTGCCTCCCTGCCGCGAGGCAATCCGTGCCAGCGCGAGTTTCGCGACCCCGCTCATGAACGCGTAGTTGAGCGTGTCCGGCGTGTCGGAGGCGAGATGGTAGTGCGGGTTGCGGAACTCCGACGTATCAGTCCACATGACACTGGGAATACCGGCCTTCCAGAACGGCGCGTGGTCGCTGCGGTTCAAATGCTCGAACGCCCTCTCGAGCCCGAGATAGACCTTGAGGGCGGCGACGGGCGGCTCGGCGATGTAGCAGGCCGCCAACCTCAGCAGGTGTTCGGCGATCGCATTGGATTGGCGGTTGGCCAAGAGGGCGAGAAAATCGCCCACGTCGCGAGCTCCAAGCACGGGTAGCCCCGCCGGGATGGTTTGTGATCCCGGCGTCCGGGCCCGGTAGCCCACCATTTCCAGAACATGCGCTTCCCCGATGCTCCATTCCCGTTGGCGCGCCAGATGCGCCACGAACTCCCGGCTGCCCATGAGCCCATCTTCCTCTCGGTTGAAGAGGACCATCATGACCGGGCCCAGCTTGTGCTTCTTGACCAGCCGAGCACACTCCAGACACACCGCGACGGCGCTGGCATTGTCGTCGGCGCCGGGCGTGCCGGGGACGGAATCGTAGTGCGCCCCAAGCAGGATATACGGGTCTTCGGCCGACTGAGCCAACTCATCCGTCGTCATTACGATGTTGTCGAAGCGGCCCTGAAGGGACGGCGCGTAACCCAACCTGCGCGCGTGCTTCAAGAGCAGGTCCCGCACCTTCTGGTTGGCGTCCTTGTTGCGGGTGTAGTGGCGCGGGAACGCCAGCAGTTCGACGAGGCCGCGGAGATTCGTGGACGATACGTCGCGCAGGATCTTGGCGACCCCAGCGTCGCGGACGGCCGGCATGCGGTTCCTGGAGTGGGCAACCTTCATGGATAATCCCCCGAGGCCTTTCCTCGCTCAACAGCAGCACGACCCCTATGTCGCGTTGCCGTGTTACCGGCCGGGTCGCCGCCGGCACCGTCCGCCCGGACCAATAGGCCCTCGCGGATCAGGCGCTGGACCAGGACGACCTTGCCCGGCTCGTCGAGGGAGCCAGGCAGGTCGCAGACCTGGAACGGGGCGCCGCTCAGGGCCCGCTCGAGCGGGACGCGCGTGAACAACGGAAGCGCAATCTGCGTTGAGCCGAACATCACGGAGAGTTGGTCGCCCTCCTCGCGCAGGAGATAGACGAGATGGGGGCGGGCCACCACACACGTCTCCGTCGAGATCGGCGGGGGGGTATCCAGCTCTGTGAGGCACCCCTCAAAGCCGGGACGGCGCGAGGTGACAAAGCTCTCCGCGAAGCGGTCGAGGATCGGGCCGAGCCTGGCGTTCTCAGCGAACGTCATGATCAGGGACCTGAAGGTGGCCTCGGCCCGGCTCCGATCGAACCCAGGATTGGCGAAGCCCGCGGGTAGGTTGGCGCGGAACGCAGGGGAGGCGAGGCAGGCCTCGGTGACCGCCTCCACCATCACATCGGCCCAGGTCTTGCCCATGACGCCGAGCGTGATGTGCAGCGATACCTCATCGGTGGCGCGCGCCGAATGGAACAGCCCGCGCGGGCAGTAGAGCACGTCGCCCGCACGGATGGTCAGCTCGCGCGTCATCGTGCCGGGGATATGCGAGCCGGGCTCGAAACCCTGACCGTGCAGCGGCAGCTCGATCAGCGTGTCGTAGAGCGTCCAGTGCTTGGAGCCGGACACCTGCAGCACGAACACGTCGTGGCTGTCGTAGTGCGACTTGAAGCCCTGGGCGTTGCGGGGGGAGAGATAGATGTTGGTCTGGAAGTGGCTGCTGAAGACGCGCTCCATGGCGCGGCACAGCGCCCCCAGCGACGGCAGGCGCTCCTGCAGCTGGCTGAGCGATATGGTGGCGCCGGACTGGAACAGCTGATAGGCGCGCGGCAGGTCGATGCGGCCGGACTCGGGGAAGGCGTAGTCGTCGGGCTTCAGCTCGCGCGCGGCATCCACCAGGAACACGTCCGGATGGGTGGGCGAGCTGGTCGCGAGATAACGGTCGACGGCCTCCAGGCTCAGGAGTGGGCGGAATCTTTCCGGGTCCCGGCCCTCGATCAGCAGCGGCTCGCGCTCATAGTGGTCGAGGAAGAAGGCGTCCGGAGTGACGGGCTCGATGAGCCACTCGAACGACACCATGCGCAAGGTCCCCCAGGTGCAATTCCCCGCTCGGGCTGAGACTACCGGCCAATTCGGGAAATGCGTAGTCTCACCGGCCCGCCAAATGCCTGGAGCCCAGCCGCTGCGATGCTAAGCCTTGGCGCGCCCGGCGCCAGCGCGGATCGGCTGGGCGTATTGCAGATCCAGATCCCAGGGCAGGAAGATCCAGGTGTCCTGCGAGACCTCGGTGATGAAGGTGTCGCATAGGGGTGCGCCTGCCGGCTTGGCGTACACGGTGGCGAAGTGCGCGTTGGGCAGCATCTGGCGCACCACTTTGGCGGTGGCACCTGTGTCGGTGAGGTCGTCGACCAGCAGCACTCCCTTGCCGGTGCCGTCGCCGATGGCCGCAATTGAGGGAGCGATGGTCTTGAGGACCTCGAGGGGCCCCTGGGCGTTGTCGGGTCCCTGGGCGGCCTCGTCGTAGCTGGAGACGCAGATGGTCTCGATCAGCCGCAGGTTGAGCTCGCGAGCCACGATGGCCGCGGGCACGAGCCCGCCGCGGGTGATGCACACGATAGCCTCGAACGGCCCCTTGTCGGCCAGCCGCCAGGCCAGCGCCCGGGCGTCGCGATGGAACTGGTCCCAGGACACCGGGAACGATTTGCTGTAGCGGGGCTCGGACATGGGCATTCCCTTGCCCTGCCGTCGCGCACGCGTCAACGGGGCGGGGGGCCCTCGCCTCCAGCAGGGCCAATGTGTTGCTGCGGCGAGCAAACCAGTGCGTGCCAGGACCTCTTGCCGACCTCGCTGACGTGGTCGCCCAGCATGGGGCTTGGTGTCGAGTCGGGCGTAGATGATGCCAAGGCCGCAGGCACCGCCGCCGTACCGCTTGGCGAGGCCGGTGGTGGCATCGTAGGTCTGCGCGCGGGGCCCAATCGCGCCGCAGCTCTAGGCGTACTTGGTCAAACGCCAACTGCGACCGGGATCGATCAGGATCACCGCGTGACCCTTGGCGAGAGCAGGAACGTGCCCCGGGACACGGCGGCCTTGATGGATGCCCTTAGGCTTTCGCCGTTGCGGTTGGGTGCGCTTTCTTGCATGCTTTTCGGCACCTGCCCCGCACCGCGGTCGGCTCAAGCGTGGCGGCCTGCCTCAAACAGGAACCAGACGCGCCGCTCGGCCTCATCGATCCACTGCTCAAGCAGGCTCGCCGTGGCCACGTCACCGTGCTCGTCGCACAGGTCGTGTACCTCGCGCATGCGCTGCGTGAGGTCCTTGTTGTCGTCTCGCAGTTCGGCCAGCATGTCCTGCGGCGACACGAACTCCGCGTCGTTGTCGGCGATACGCTGCAGGCGCGCAATATGGCCGATCGAACGCAGCGTGGTGCCGCCAATCTTGCGGACGCGTTCGGCGATGTCGTCGGTGGTATCGAAGATCTGCTCGCCTTGCTCATCGAGCAGCAGATGGTAGTCGCGGAAGTGCGGCCCCGACATGTGCCAATGGAAGTTCTTGGTCTTGAGGTAGAGCGAGAACACGTCGGCGAGCAGCGCATTGAGCGCACCCGAGATATCCGTGGAGGCGTTGGTGGTGAGGTTGGTCGGCGTATCGAGCGCGGCTTTGCGCCGGGTCTTGGCTTCCTTCACGTCCATTGCGGGCTTCTCCTTCGGCTTGATTGGGTTGCGGGAGGACATGTGGCTATCGAAGATGGCGACTGCGGCTCCCGGGCTGCTACCGCGTTGACACGTCTAGGCTCGACGCGCTCAATCACCGGCCTTTGATGAAGGCAGCAGGTCCTCGCTCACCTGGTCCTTCTCGGTCATGCACATGCCGTGCGAGCGCCCGCCTAGACCTTCCGTTTGGTGCCGTTGACGATCTTGGGCGCGGAGACGGCGGCAGCGCCGATCGATTCTTGTCGTTGCCGGCCGCTTCTTGCGCTATCGTTGCGCATCGCCTGCTTCACCGGGTTCTCGCGAGGAGCTTGGAACCCCGGGCCCTCTGGTGAAATCGGGACTTACCCTGACCCACCGCCCCGGTCTCCCTGGTCCCGGTGCCTGGCGCTCCCGCCCCGTCGAGGTCGGGTGACGCTTGGGTCAAGCTGGCGTCAGCCGACCTGCGCAAGGTGCTGATGCATGACGGAGGGCGGGCACCTCTCCCAGACATGCACCTGGCCGGAACACAGCCGGTCTGCGAGACGGCGAGGCTCGATCGGACCGAGGTGCGGGAAGAGGTCGGGGCTTCACGAGAACGAGGCGATGAGGCGAACGCGGTGCAAGCCCATGCTGGTCACTTTTGTCCGCACGGGCGAACGGCGCTATGCGGTGCGCGTTGTTGTGGATGGCAGACCACAGATGGAGATGAGCCCCGCGCCCGGCTACGATCCTCTCATGCCGCACGACCTCCAACACTTTATTGTGGAGCGGGCGCTGGGCATCGACGGTGCCATCTTCGGGCAGCTTGCTGCCGGCGGCACCGGCGGAACCTTCCACAGTGTGACGAGGCCGCAAAAGCCGCGGGCGGCGTCGAGGGAGCGCAGGAAACAGAACCGCAGATCGAGCGCGCTCATGTCCGCGCACCAGGGAGACTGCGAGCGCTCCGAGCGGGCGACCTACATCTGCTGGCACAACTGGCTCAGCCATGCGGAGGAGCCGGCCCTTCGCGCCAAAGCGCGCGCCATGACCGCGACGGCCAATAGCATCCTGGAGAGAATGCCACGCGAGGAGCGGGCCCTGTTCACCGCCAACACGTTACGTGAGATCCGGTGCGAATTTTCGATGCTCAGTGCGCGCTGGTCGAAGCTCAAGGTCGGCGAAGGTTTCACCGAGCCGTGGCAGCTCACGTTATAGCGTCGGCCCTTTGGGGGTCAGACCCCCATCTAGTCGATGTCCTCCACCTGCGCCGGACCGCCGCCCTCGACGCGCTGGGCGAGTGCGGCCTCGATGAAATCGTCGATGTCGCCATCCAGCACGCCCTTGGGATCGGTGCTCTGGGTGCCGGTGCGCAGGTCCTTGACCAGCTGATAGGGCTGCAGCACGTAGGAACGGATCTGGTGGCCCCAGCCGATGTCAGTCTTGGCGGCGGCCTCGGCATTGGCCTTCTCCTCGCGCTTGTGCAGCTCCAGCTCGTAGAGGCGCGATTTGAGCATCGCCCAGGCGATCGAGCGGTTCTTGATTTGCGAGCGCTCCTGTTGGCTCGCCACCACGATATTGGTGGGGATATGGGTGATGCGTACCGCCGAGTCGGTGGTGTTGATGTGCTGGCCGCCAGCCCCTGAGGAACGGTAGGTGTCGATCCGGCAGTCGCTCTCCTTGATCTCGATCTCGATGTTGTCATCCACGACGGGATAGACCCAGACGCTGGCGAAGCTGGTGTGGCGGCGCGCGTTGGCGTCGTAGGGTGAGATGCGCACGAGGCGGTGCACGCCCGACTCGGTCTTGAGCCAGCCGTAGGCGTTCTCGCCCTTGACCAACAGGGTGGCCGACTTGAGGCCCGCCTCCTCGCCGGCGCTGGCTTCCACCAACGATACCTTGTAGCCATGGTCCTCACCCCAGCGCAGGTACATGCGCACGAGCATCTCGGCCCAGTCCTGGCTTTCGGTGCCGCCGGCACCGGCATGGACCTCAAGATAAGTATCATTGCCGTCGGCTTCGCCAGCGAGCAGCGCCTCCACCTCCTGGCGGCGCGCCTCGGGCGCGAGCTTGCGCAGGGCGCCCTCGCCCTCCTCGACGGTGGCGGCGTCGTTCTCGGCCTCGCCGAGCTCGATCAGGGTCAAGGCGTCGTCGAGGTCGCGCTCAAGCTTGAGGCAGGCATTGATGGAGCGCTCCAGGGCCTGGCGCTCGCGCATCAGCTTCTGTGCAGCTTGCGGATTGCCCCAGAGCTTGGGGTCCTCGGCTCGCTTGTTCAGTTCCGCGAGGCGTTCCTGGGCGCTCTCCCAGTCAAAGATGCCTCCGCAAGAGCGCCAGGGATTGGCGCACGGCGTCGGCGAGCTTCTCAGCTTCGGCGCGCATGGGGGACTCCTCGGGTCTTGGTCATGCGAGTGGAGGGTGCGGTCGGGCAGGTCCGGATATAGGGGTGGAGCGGGCGCCTGTAAACGGCGCCTGTAAAGCCGCTCGCCGCCTCGATCGTCGCGCCAGGCTAGCTGCATGAAGCTCGAGGCGTCTTTGCACTCAAGAAACGAGGTCGGGCGGCGGAGGGCCGGCCTCAGTAGAGGCCTCCCCGGCCCGAGCTTAGGCTGCGCGTCTCGTTTGCCTCGGGGGCGACGAACGTGCCGGAGTCGTTGGTGAAGCCGATGACGGAATACTCGTCGTCGGGCCCCTCGTTGGGCTTGAAGGCCTCGGTGACGATGTCCTTTTCACCCGGTGTCGCTCTGAGCCCCGTCCGCAGGCTAACCCGTACGAGATTTATCCCCGGTGGTTGTCGGAAATCCGCCAGCACGAGCTTGTTCTCTGCCAGCGCCGCCTTGATGAATTGGGCGAAGATCGGAGCCGCGACGTGCCCGCCCACCATGCCCTTGCCCATCGGGCGCGGCGTGTCGTAGCCCACGAACACGCCGACCACGAGATCGGGCGTGAATCCGACGAACCAAGCGTCTTTCTCGTCGTTGGTGGTGCCAGTCTTGCCCGCGACCGGCACGTCGGGTCCAAGGATGCGCCGGATAACGGTTGCCGTTCCGCGCTGCACCACGCCCTGCATTATTGATGTCATCTGGTACGCGGTGTGCGGGTCGATGATCTGCTTTCTGTCGTCGGGTGGCAGGGTCGGTTCGGCCTGTCCCTCCCACCGCCGCGCATTGCAGCCCGGGCATTCGCGATCGTCGTAGCGCCAGATGGTCTTGCCCCAGCGGTCCTGGATGCGGTCGAGCAGCGTGGCCTTGACCTGCTTGCCGCCGTTCACGAATGTCGAGTATCCGGCGGCCAGCTTGATGAGCGTGGTCTCGCCGGCGCCGAGCGACATGGCGAGCACTGGCAGGAGGTCATCGTAGACGCCGAAGCGCCGCGAATACTCCACGATCAGGGGCATGCCCATGTCCTGGGCCAGGCGCACCGTCATTTGGTTGCGCGACTTCTCGATGCCGACGCGCAGAGTCGAGGGCCCCAGGGATTTTTCCCCGTCGTAGTTCTTCGGCGTCCAGATCTCCTTGCCGGCGCCCTGGTCAATCTCGATTGGAGCGTCGAGTACGATGCTGGTGGGCTTGTAGCCGTTGTCGAGGGCCGCGGCGTAGACAAACGGCTTGTAGGAGGAGCCCGGCTGGCGCTTGGCCTGCAGGGCGCGGTCAAACTGGCTCTGCGAGAACGAGAAGCCGCCCACAACCGCGTACACCCGCCCCGTGTGCGGGTCCAGGGCGACGAGGCCGCCCCCGAC
>JAFMSC010000330.1 GCA_017353825.1 Hyphomicrobiaceae bacterium
CGGCCGCATCCGCCGCTAGAGGTGCCGTGCAGAGTTTCAAAGAAGGCTCGCAGTCAGGGTTCCGCTTCGACGCCTTTCCGTGAGCCTATTTCCAGGCGGTTCTGGCGCGGGTTACGGCCCGTTAAGCTTGGCGCCCGACCACTTGTCGGGCGGCCCAGCCGTGCTTACGTTTTGCGATGTGCCAGTCTTAACCGGCCTTGCGTTGGGCAGGAGCCATCGTCATAATCGCGGGGCGGAGCAACCGCTTCGCGCAACGGTCGAAGGGAAGGATCACATGGCTGAAATCGACAACAGGTATGCGCGAGGAGGGTTTGGCGCGCGCACCGACGTCGTGATTGACGAGGGCCTGCGCGCCTACATGCTGCGCGTGTACAACTACATGGCGCTCGGCGTGGCGGGTACGGCCGTCGTGAGTCTCCTCGTCATGAGCAACCCGGCGCTGATGCGTACCATCGCACTCGGCCCCATGAAGTGGGTGCTGTTCTTCGGCGTGCTCGGCCTCGGCTGGTTCGCGCCGCGCATCATCTTCTCGGGCAACGCAGCGATCGCCCACGGAGCCTACTGGCTCTACTGCGCCCTGTGGGGCGTCCTGATCTCGCCGTTCATCTTAGCGTTCTTCGCCAAGAACGCGGGCGGGCTGGTATTCCAGGCGCTGGCCATCGCGGCCGTCACCTTCGGCGCCACCAGCCTCTACGGCTACGTCACCAAGCGCGATATGACGGGTTGGGGCTCGTTCCTGTCGATGGCCTCGATCGGGCTCATCGTCGCCATGCTGGTGAGCTTCTTCGTGGTCTCCGACCCTGCCACCGGCAAGACGGTGAGCTTCATCATTTCCGCGCTGGTGGTGCTGCTGTTCTCGGCCGTGACGGCCTGGGAGACCCAGCAGATCAAGGACATGTACGTGTACGGCGCCGGCGATGCGGCACTGGTTGATCGCTCTGCGGTGTTCGGCTCGTTCATGCTCTACGGCAGCTTCATCACGCTGTTCATCCATATCCTGAACATCCTCGGGATCATGCGCAGCGAGTAGCCGGAAGCTCCCAGTTCAAATAGCGCGGAGGGCCTCACTGCGGCGTGGGGCCTTTTGCTTTTGGGCCGCTTGTGGTGCAAGTAGACGCGCGGGGGCTCAATCGCGGGAAGGCTCGAGATGACGAAGGCGACGGTGCGGGCGGCCACAAGAGCGGACGTGGCGGCCATCACCGCCATCTACCGGCCCGCAGTCCTCAATGGCACCGCCAGCTTCGAATTGCAGCCGCCGGACGAGGCCGAGATGCTGCGCCGCTTCACGGCCGTCACAGCCGCCGGCTATCCCTACTTCGTCGCCACTCACGACGAACGCGTGGTCGGCTACGCGTATGCCAACGCCTACCGCACCCGGCCGGCTTATCGGTTCACGGTGGAAGATTCCGTCTACATCGCCCCGGACGCCCAGGGCAAAGGTGTCGGTGGCGCGCTGCTCAAGGCCCTGGTCGCTGCCTCGACGGCCAAAGGCTTCCGCCTGATGGTGGCCGTGATCGGCGACTCTCGCAATTTCGCTTCGATCGCGCTGCACCGCAGCGTGGGCTTCAAGTTCTGCGGCACGATCCACTCGGTCGGCCACAAGTTCAGCCGCTGGCTCGACAGCGTGATCATGGAGCTGCCGCTCGGCGAAGGCGACACCTCCGCCCCCCAAGAGATGGCCTGAGGCCAGCCTCGGCTCTCCAGTCGTCTGCGCCGAAGTCATCTTGCGCCGAAGCAGGTTCGCGCCCGCAAGCGCGGGCCGATGTCCTCCTCCCAGGCAGGCCCTGCGCAAGCTCTCAGCTTCGGCGGGTCTTGCGTTGCCCGGGCTCGTCGTTGGCGGGAAGCCGGCGGGCGCTGGCACGCAGGGCCTCACGCAAGGTGACGGGGCGGCCGTGCTTGCTGAGCAGGTCGCGGAAGGCTTCCTCGGACAGCTCCTGGAGGGTCTTCATGCTGTCCTTGGACAGGAGCTGGAGGGCGTGCCAAGTCTCGGGGTCGAAGTCGATCAGCTTGCGGGGCATTGGGCGGACCCCTTCAATCGCGAAAGGGACCACAGCCCCTGGGCCTGACCTATGTAAACTGCGACGGCCGTTGTCGGAAGGGCCCGTAGCCGGCCGTTGCAGCGGGATCGGACTTGGCCTTTGCCAGCGCGTCGGGGTCCGACCCCTGCAGACACCTACATTGCTGACTTCAACTGCTCCACGAGGTCGGTCTTCTCCCAGGAGAAGCCGCCTTCGTTATCGGGTTGGCGGCCGAAATGACCATAAGCCGCGGTGCGGGCGTAGATCGGCTTGTTGAGGTCGAGCTGCTTGCGGATGCCGCGCGGGGACAGATCGACCAGTTCCCCCAGGACAGTCTCCAGCCTGGCCACGTCGACGCCGTTCGGGTTGTCGCCGACATTGACATAGATCGAAAGCGGCTTAGGCACACCGATGGCGTAGGCCAGCTGGATGGTGCAGGCTTCCGCGAGGCCGGCAGCCACCACGTTCTTGGCGAGGTAGCGGGCGGCATAGGCGGCTGAACGGTCCACCTTCGTGGGGTCCTTGCCGGAGAACGCGCCGCCGCCGTGCGGGGCAGCGCCGCCATAGGTGTCGACGATGATCTTGCGTCCTGTGAGACCGCTGTCGCCGTCGGGGCCGCCGACGTAGAACTTGCCGGTCGGGTTCACGTGCCAGACCGTGTCCTTGGTTATCCAGCCTGAGGGCAGCGCCTTTCTTACGTAAGGCTCTACCAGCTCGCGTACCTGGTTGGAGGTCATCGACTCGACCAAGTGCTGGTGGGAGACCACGATCTGCGTGACACCGGCCGGCTTGTCGTTCTCGTAGCGTACGGTCACTTGGCTCTTCGAGTCCGGGCCCAGCACGGCCTCTCTGCCGGCGTGGCGGGCCTCGGAGATGAGTCGCAGGATCAGGTGGCTGTAGTAGAGCGGCGCCGGCATCAACTCGGGGGTGTCCTTACAGGCGTAGCCGAACATGATGCCCTGGTCGCCAGCGCCCTCGTCCTTGTTGCCGCCGCTATCGACGCCCTGGGCGATGTCGGCCGACTGCGGGTGCAGCAGCACCTTGATGTCGCATTTGTTCCAGTGGAAGCCCTCCTGCTCGTAGCCAATGTCCTTGATGGCCATGCGGGCGGTGTGGGCCACCCAGTCCTTGGTGATGGTGCTGGGGCCGCGCGTTTCGCCGGCGATGACCACCTGGTTGGTGGTGGCGAGGGTCTCGCAGGCCACACGCAGCTGCCACGGATCGACGCCGGCCCTGGGCCCTTCGCGGAAGAACAGGTCAACCACCTCGTCGGAAATGCGGTCGCAGACCTTGTCGGGGTGCCCCTCGGACACGGATTCACTGGTAAACAAATACGACTTGCGCAGCACGTGCGTCCCCTCCGCTGAAGGTGTGGCGGCGACCGTTAAAGGCAGCGGCCGTTAGGGTTTTTGCAGCGTTTCCAGCGGGGGTCAAGGCTTGGGCAGGCTGCCCCAGCGGCCCTCCCAGCCCTCCCGTGGCCGTCTCCGACGGCGTAGACGCTGCCCACCGCCGCACCCCCCGTTTGGTGAGGTGAGCCGTTGGATGGCTGCAAAGGAAGCGTCCCACCCAGCACCCCCGCCGGGAGGGACCAGCTTCCTCATAGCCGATAAAATGATCGGATTGCTGATATCGACTGTCAGGCGTCGTTGGCCAGCGAGCGCACCAGATCGACGATGGCGCGCCGCGCCTTGAGGTCGGGAATGCGAACAAAGGCCCGGTTCAACTCCAGCCCGTCGCGGCTGCGCAGGAACTCGACGATGGAGTGCTCGTCGGGCCCGTCGGCCACGCTGTCGGTGGCCGCCATCCGCGCCTCCGGCACCGGCGCCTCCTCGTAGAAGAACTGTACCGGGACCCCCAGCACCTGCGCCAGGTCGAACAAGCGGCTGGCGCCGATGCGGTTGATGCCCTTCTCGTATTTCTGGACCTGTTGGAACGTGAGCCCCAGCCTCTCGCCCAGCTTCTCCTGGCTCATACCGAGGAGCATGCGGCGAAATCGCACGCGGCTGCCGACGTGGATATCGATCGGGTTCGCCCGGCGCGAGCCCCTGTCATCGCTTTCTAAAGCCTCGATGGCTCGTGGGAGTGTCGACATGTCCGCTCCACAAAAATAGTTGCCCCTACGCTTACAAGTGCTAGGTGCACTCATATGGTGCGTCAACTTCTAGTCACAGGACTATAGGATATAAGATAGTTTACAGCTGTCCGGGTGTGCTATCCGCGCCACACAGCGCAGGTGAGGCTGGCGGCGCCAATGAGCCACGTCAGCAGGAAGAGGGCATCGCCGGCCCGCGCGTAGGGCGTCGGGGGCAGGGCCGCGGCCAGCGACACGTCGAGGGTGCCCCGCACATCGAGATCGAGCTGGCCCAGGGAGCGACCGTAAGCGTCGAACGCGGCCGAGATGCCATTGTTGGCGGCCCGCACCAAGGGCAAGCCCTCCTCCACAGCGCGCACACGCGCCTGGTGCAAGTGCTGGCGCGGCCCGATCGAATTGCCGAACCATCCATCGTTGGTGAGGTTGATGATCAGGGCCGGCCGCTCCATGCCCTGTACCACGGCGGCGGGGAACACGGCCTCATAGCAGATCAGAGGTACTGCGGGGGGCAGGCCGGGGAGCTTGAGCAGCGGGCGCGGCTCGGTGCCGGAGCTGTAGCCCTCGCTGGCCGCGATCTGGCGCAGCCCGAAGGCCGAGAGCAGCTGCCTGAGGGGCAGGTACTCACCGAAGGGTACGAGGCGGACCTTGTCGTAGAGCGCCAGCAGGCCTTCCTTGCCGAACGCGAGCAGGCTGTTGAAGAACCGTCGGGGCCGCTTGGTGCCGGTCTGCGGGCTTGCCTCGGCCCACTCGATGCGGATGGCGCCGGCGATGAGCACGGCGCCCTCCGGCAGCAGTTGTCCGATGGCCGCCAGCGCCTCCGGGTAGTCGAGAGCCGGGAACGGCATCGCCGCCTCCGGCCACACCACGTGCGTGATGCCCACGAGCTTGTCCGGGGCGCCGCCGGGGTCGTGCGCGGAAAGCTCGAGCTGGTCCTGGAAGAACCGCGCCCAGTTCTCGGGCCGCCATTTCTCCCGCTGCGGCACACTGGGTTGCACCACCCTTATTTTCACGCCCGGCACCGTCCCGGAGCCGGCGTCGGCGAGCCGCGCCTGGCCGAGCCCCCAGGCCAGCAGCAGCGGAAGCACGGCCACGGCGG
>JAFMSC010000627.1 GCA_017353825.1 Hyphomicrobiaceae bacterium
GCCATGGCCATTGGCGGACCGCATTGGCAACTCCCGGCTCTATTTGCCGATTGACGTGGCGCCGCGAAGGGCCCATCTAGCGGGCAGCCACGACGGTTCGTGGCGGGTCTCTTCAGGGAGATGAGTTCCAACCATGCCTAGCGATAGCCAAAGTAGGACCGAGCCGCCGCCGGTCGTGACGGCCTAGCGCTAGCCGGGCTCACCACGACGGGCGTCGGCCCGGTCGAAGGAGGTGAGCCATGAATTCCGAAATCCGCTTCCTCGCCCAGCACCTGCTGCACGCCGGCCTTGGCCCGCTCAGCGAGCGTGACCGGCGCGTCATTGCGCGCATTGCCCGTCGCATGAGCAGCGCGCCCAACGTCAACCGCGAATTCGAGAAGACCCTGACCTTCGGCGAGAGGCTCGCCGACAAGGTCGCGGCCATCGGCGGCTCGTGGAGCTTCATCATCGGGTTTTGCCTGTTTCTGGTGGTGTGGGCGGCGCTCAATGCCGTGGTCCTGACCAAGACCGCGTTCGACCCCTATCCCTTCGTCTTTCTCAATCTGCTCCTGTCGATGCTGGCCGCCCTGCAGGCGCCCATCATCATGATGAGCCAGAACCGGCAGGCGGCTAAGGACCGCCTCGCCGCTGCCCTCGACTACGAGGTGAACGTCAAGGCCGAGGCCGCCATAGCCGAACTCAACGACAAGGTTGACCGGCTGGCGGAGCTGCTGGCGGCGCTCGAGGACAGCGCTCGGCATGGATCGCCGGCCCGGGCCCTTCAGGCGGCTCCCGAGGCGGAAATGGCGGCGGCTTGAGGTCGTGCGGATGAGGATGAGGGCCAAGCCCGCAAAAGCCGCGGAGATGGGGGAGGGCTGGTTACGGCCCTCGGGCCCAGCCCACCCGTCAAATCCGCCCTGCCTCCACCGCGTGACAAGCCACGGTTTGTCCGGCGCGGTCAACCAACGCCGGCACATCGGTGCGGCATGGCGCATAGGCGTGGGGGCAGCGGGGGTGGAAGGCACACCCGGAGGGCGGAGCGAGCGGGTTGGGGATCTCGCCTTCGATCGGACGGCGTGGACGCCCGGTCATGCCGAGGTCGGGCAGCGCATCAAAGAGCATGCGCGTATAGGGGTGGCGCGGCCGCTCGAACAGCTCTGCCGACGGCGCCATCTCGACCATGCGCCCGAGGTACATGACGCCGATGCGGGTTGCCATGTGGCGCACCACCGCGAGGTTGTGGCTGATGAACAGGTAGGCGAGGCCCAGCCGGTCCTGCAGGTCGCGCATCAGGTTCAGGATCTGCGCCTGCACCGACACGTCAAGCGCGCTGGTGGGCTCGTCGCACACCAGGAACTCCGGCATCGAGGAGAGGGCGCGCGCGATGCAGATGCGCTGGCGCTGACCGCCCGAGAACTCGTGCGGGTACTTGGCGCCGTCGGCCGCGTCGAGCCCAACGAGGTGCAACAGCTCCGCCACGCGGTGCTCGGCCTCGTGCCGGTCCTTGGCGAGGCCGAACGCCCGGATCGGGTCGGCCACGATGCGGGCAACGCGCCAGCGCGGGTTGAGGCTGGCGAAGGGGTCCTGGAAGATCATCTGCATGCGTCGCCGCAGGCGCTGGCGCTCGCGGCGCCGCGCCATCTGCTCTC
>JAFMSC010000628.1 GCA_017353825.1 Hyphomicrobiaceae bacterium
CCCAAGTTTGGGGATAGCGAGATCCCGGGCCATGACTCCCGCTTGAGGTCGGATGCAGAAGTGGAGGACGCCCTGATCGCGCCCGGGGGGCTTCGTAGATGCCCCATTTATTGTGGCGAAAGGAGCTAGCGGCCCTTCGGGCCACGCCTGGGGATATCGGGGCTGAGACGCGTCGGGCGCAGCTCCGGGCCGTGATTGGGTTGACGTAGCGGGACCGCCGTCGTGTGGGAGGGGGCCTCTCGGCCATGCCGTTGTTCGAGGACGTGCCGCAGCTCTACGGCCAGTGCCTGCCGGCGTGTAAGCGGCACCGGCATGTCCGACACAAAGCGCCGGATGTCTCGGGCAAGCTGGCGGTCGGCGGCATCGCCGGCCGCCAGGGCGTCAGCTTGGGCGAGATAGGCTCGGCGGATCGACTCCTGGCGGGCCTGAATGTCGCGGCTCCAATCGCGCGGCTGCGGTAGCTTTGGAGCGCGCGCCTCGAGCTCCGCCTGTTGCCTCTCTAGCCGGCGCACGCGCGGCTCGATACCACGTTGCTCGATGCCCAGCATCGACCCCGAGGCCCGCTTGCGAACGATGCCGCGCGCCTGTCGGGGTGTCGCTTCCGCCTCGATGCCAAGGCGGCGCAGCTCGCGCGCGAAGCTCATGCGCCACATCTGCAAGTCGTTGGGCCCAGGTGCCAGACGGCGCCCGTCATAGCCCACGGCCCGCACAGTGACATGCACATGCGGATGGTCCGTGTCGTCGTGCCGGACCATCAGCCAATCGTATCTGCCGCTCAAGGTCTCGCGCGCCCAGGTCCGGGCGGCGGCTTCGACCCGGTCGGGCGGCGTGCGCGGCGGCATCGAGAGCATGATTGCGACACTCTGTGCGCCGTTCCCGGTTGGCCTGCCGCGGGTCTCGGCCGAGTTCGCCAACACCCAGTCATCATGCAGATCGCGCAGCCGGCCGCGATCCGTGATGCGCTCGCCGTCCTGCGTCTCGGCCTGCAGGCGGCCGTTGCGGGTGAGGTAATCGAGATGAGCCTTGAGGTGGCCAGCACCGCCGCGAGAGCGGCCGGTGAGCTTTACCATAGCCTCGGGGGCCTTGTTGACGATCTGGCGCAGCCGGGCCTTGGCAGACTGTGAGAGGGGGCGTTTAGCACCGCCCCCGCTTTTCAGCTTCACGTGCTGGCCTTTGACCGTGGACGGAAGCCGCCACACATCGTCATCACGTATCGCCATGCCCACGCTTTCCTTACGCGCCGCCCGCCGTCATGGACCCGCGAGCAGCTCGGACGGCGGCATAGCCCCCTCTGGTCGAGCGGACAGCACCGTCAATCGAAGCGCGCCCACAAGACCCACAACCCCGACCGCGAGGCTCACGCGACCGGCAAATCGGCAGGCACGATGCGTCTCCCAACTCAAATCGCTTTCCCGCCATCGTGCGAATCCCCAAACCAGTCCGCCCACGAGGGCAGTTATGTCAGCGGGCCAGGCTGCGGCGTGGCATCTCCGGTTCGAGCCGGCGCACCGGCGCCGTCCTCGCGCGCGTCTGTTCCGGGACCGGGGCCGTAACAGCTCGCTTCTGTTCGGCCGAGAGCACCACCGGCCCTTCGGCCCGTTCCTTCTTCATCAATTCCATCGCG
>JAFMSC010000629.1 GCA_017353825.1 Hyphomicrobiaceae bacterium
GGCGGGCCAGGGCGCACTCGCGCTCGACGCATTGGTGGTGCTGCGTGAGATATCGTAGCGTCGGCAATAGGCTCCGCGCTTGGCCAAATCGTGCTACGCCATTGCCGCGTGACCGGCTCGACACGCGATGTGCCGACGCTGCGCAGGTGAGGTGAGGAGACGATCATGAGCGTGCTTCGCAATCTCGCCCTCGGCCTGTTCGTCGCATTTGCTGGGGCCGCGTCAGTCGCCGCCGCCGAGGTCAGCCCCGACCTGATCGCCAAGGCCAAGCAGGAGGGTGAGGTCGTCTACTACACCGACCTGATCGTCGACCAGATCGTGCGCCCGCTCGTCAGCGGCTTCGAGGCCAAGTACGGCATCAAGGTGAGCTTCGTGCGCGGCGACAGCCAGGTGAACAGCGTCCGGCTGCTCAACGAGTACAAGGCCTCCCGGGTGATGGCCGACGTGTTCGGCCTCACCTCGGCCATGGAGGTGCTGATCGAGGCGGGTGCGGTGCGGCAGTTCTCGACCGCCAACAGCGACGAGCTGCCGCCGCAATACCGCGATCCCGAACGCTACTGGGTCTCGTCCCATCTCTTCGTCATGGAGCCGGGCCTCAATACCAATCTGGTACCGCCCGCGCTGCGGCCGAAGACCTACGAAGACCTGCTGGCACCCTACTGGAAGGACAAGCTGGTCTGGAAGCCCAACGATCTCTCGGGCGGGCCGGGCTTCATCGCCAATGTGCTCACCAACATGGGCGAGGAGCGCGGCATGGACTACCTGCGCAAGCTCAGCGCGCAGCGGATCAAGCTCGTCAATGCCAGCGCACGCGCCATCCTCGACCAGGTGATTGCCGGCGAATATCCGATGGCGCTGCAGATCTTCAATCATCACGCGGCCATCAGCGCCGACAAGGGCGCGCCGGTCGACTGGGTTAGACTGAGCCCGGCCAACGTCAATCCGGGCCTGATCGGCATGCCGAAGAACGGCCCGCACCCGAACGCAGGGCTGCTGTTCATCGAGTTCATGACCTCCAGGGAGGGGCAGCAAATCTTCCAGCGCGCGGGCTACCTGCCGGCGAGGCCCGATGTGCCGCCGCTCAAGCCGGAGCTGATCCCTGAGAACGGCGGATTCTCCGCCACTGTCATCACGCCGGCGCTGACCGCCAAGGCGATGACTCACTGGGACCAGGTATTCACCGACCTCTTTCGTTGAACCGGCGATTTCGTCTTCGACTCAGACGAGCAGATCGCGGCGCAGGTGAAACGAGCCGCATCCCCACCCGTAAACGTGACCCCGATACTTGCCCGAGATCGCATCATAGTTGCCGTCCACATCGACCGTCACATAGTCGGGAGGTTGCCTCCGCCAGGCGGTGGCGTGGAGGTCGAGATGGCCGTCTTGTTGCAAGCGTCCGGTCATCGCAAATTCGCCTGACGGCACGGAGGGATTGCGAGGAACTGCATAGAACGAAAACAGGGCGCTGACACTCCACGGGCCCGACCGCTTGATCGACAAAGTAAGCCCGGTCACGCCCTGGGCGCAGACATACGTCCCATGTCAGTTTCCACTCCAGTCGTCGGGCGTCCTCAGCGTCGCCGCGCGCGCCCATGACCGATCAGGGCCGATGAGCACCAGCA
>JAFMSC010000630.1 GCA_017353825.1 Hyphomicrobiaceae bacterium
CTTCCTCCAGACCATGGCCAACAAAGGCGCCAACCCTCTCGTCGCCATTCACATGGCCCTCTCCGGTCAGATATACGCTGAAGGGGGTGAGTAGTTACTTCGATTTCGCGAATCCGACCTGCAACCGACTACTTGGACAGGCTCCTAGGCGTTGAGGCCCAGGGCGCTCGAGACCTCGTTGAGGGTCGCGCGCTCCTTCTCGCTCACCCGCACGCCGCCGAACCCCAAGAAGCCGCCCTCGTTGGCTGCCTCGGCCGCACCCACCGCGATGTGCTGCAGCCAAGTCTTGAAGCCGGGCGCATCGGCCGGCGCCTTGGCATCGATGAGGGCGGCGATATCATGCAATGCCGCGATCGACTTGGCGCGCACATCCGCGGCCTTGCTGCCTTGCAAGGTGGCCTTGAGCTGCTCGCGGGCCGCCTGGCGGCCTTCACTCGTCGCGTACTCGGCCGCCACCGCTCGCACAAGCTCATTGGCTTCGGGATCGGACCTGGCGGTCAGCAGGTTGCGACCGGTCGCCATGCTCTCCTTCAGGACGCCGATGAGGCTGCTCGGATCGGCCGCCGTCACTGCCATGCCGGAGAGCATGACGCTCTCCAGCACCTGCTTCCATTCCTCCGGGGTGAAAGTTGTCTTGTTGGCCATCGCTCATCTCCTCGCTGGCAGCCGCGGGAGTCTTGCCCTTAGCAAGGTGGCTAGAACTCGGGAAGAACCCCGGACGCCCGTGGGCTCAACCCTGAAACTCGACGTGTCCGGACGCCTTCCGCGGTTGCCGACCCGCTCTGGCGCTTGTCGAAGCACTGGCCCTTGTCGAAGCACTGGCCCTTGTCGAAGCACCAGGCGAGATTTGCAGGACGCGCGGCCAATGGAGGCTACCGCGGCGCTGGCTTGCAGGATGCGCGCTGCAGGACGGCCTCGGTCTCGGCGGTCCAGGCGAGGCCCCTGAGCGGGGCGCGCAGGATGACCAGGCCCTTAAGGGTCGGCGAGGCGATCTGGCTTTCGGCGGTGCTCTCGCGGTACTGGACGGGCAGCGTGTCTGGCTCGCTCGGCACGAGCAGGAATGACACTTCGGTGCGGCGCTGGCGCTGACCGGGCACCACGTAGACGTTGGTCCCGTCGGGCGAATGCACCGACAGCGCCCACCCGGCTTCGAGCACCGAGGCGGATACCGCTACCGGTCCCCCGCTCAAGTCGTAGCGGCACATGGCATAGAGCGCGTCCGGCGGCAAGAAGGGCAGGATCTGCCGCCCCGGCGCCTGCAGGGCCAGCACCGTCATGCTGTTGACGGGGAGTTTCTCAGCGAGCTGCCGATAGGCCTGGCCGGTGGCGGACAGGCTGGAAAACAACGTGGCGCCGATGTGCACAATTCCGCCGATCAGCACGGCCGCCGCGACCGTGCGCCAGCTCAACCAGCCCGCGACAGCCCCGGCCAGCGGCCGCTCCGGGACGCGGAAAGGCCATTTCGTCAGCTGCCCCAGGCCTCGGGCCAGGAGCTGCGGCAGGCGCTGCCGCAGCTCATCCATCGAGACCGGCATCACCGGCATGCCGTCCTCACGATCTCCGGCAGCGACTTGGGCGTGCCGCCGTCGTGGACGGTGCTGCCCCAGGTGGAATCCTGCAC
>JAFMSC010000331.1 GCA_017353825.1 Hyphomicrobiaceae bacterium
TTGTAGACCAGGATGCAAAGGCGCAGCTTGAGGCGGATCGCCGTCTCAAGATCGGCGATCGACATGAGGAGACCGCCGTCGCCGACGCCCAGCACGGCAAGCGCGCCCGGATTGGCCATGGCAAGGCCAATGGCAGAGGCGAGCCCCAAGCCAACCGATTGGAATGAATGAGATAGGCATGACGCCCTGGCGCTCGGCACGGCCAGGAAGCGGGGCACCCAACCGCAGAAGTGGCCGGAGTCGGAGGCCACGACGCGGTCCCTCGGAAGGATGGAATCGACAGCCTTGCTCACCGTGCGCGGATCGATGAAGCGGGCGCTCGATGTGTCGTGGTAGGGAGCGGAGTGGTTGCTGCCCTCGTCGATGCGCCGGCGCGTCTCGCCGGTACGCCGGCCCGTGCGCGGCCCCATCTGGCACGCATCGAGCTCGGCTAGGATCGCCTCGGCTGTTGTGCGGGCATCCGCGTGCACACCGAGCTGCACCGGCATCTGGTACCCCAGCCTTGCGGTCTCGATATCGATCTGCGCCACGACGGCGCCGGGCATGATCAGCTTGCCGCGCTTGGTGGTCCATTGCGTCAGGCTGGCACCGAAAGCGAGGATCAGGTCGCTCTCTGAGATTAGCTCGTGCGCGGCCGACGACGAGAAACCTCCACTAATGCCGACCGACCATGGGTCGCCGGCGAATAGCCCGTGCCCGCACACCGTGGTGGCCAGCAGGGCCCCGGTGCGCTCGGCCAGCACGCTGAGCGCGGTCTCCGCTCCGGAGAGCACGGCACCGCGGCCAGCCAGAATAAGCGGGCGCTGCCCCTTGCCGAGCGCGTCGGCCAGCCGTCGCACACTGGCAGGATCAGGATAGAGCGGGCCGGGTGCCGGCGGCAGCGCGAACGGAGCAGCGTAACCGGGAAATGGCGCGTCCTGCACATCGGTGGGCAGACTTAGCACCACCGTGTGGCGCTCGCGCAGCGCCCTCACCACGGCGCGCAGCGCGTCGTCGCGTGCCGTTGCGGGGCTGTAGATGCGCTCAAATGCGGCCCCGACCGACCGAACCATCTCGGCCTGCTCGATGTGGAAGTTCGACTTGACCGCGCCGACGGGAACGTCACCGGCCAGCACCAGCAGCGGGGTCCGGCTCTTGGCAGCCTCACCGATTCCGGTGAGCGCGTTGGTGAGCCCCGGCCCGGAATGCACGCTGACGAGCGTCAGCTCCTGGGTCGCCTTGGCGTAGGCATCGGCCATGCTGGTGGCGTTGCATTCGTGCCGCGCCGATATCAGTTCCACGCCGTGCTCTACCAGCGCGTGCGAGATCCTGAAGTTGGCGGTGCCAAGCAGGCCGAAGCAGCGGCGGGCGCCATAGGTGGCAAGGTCACCGGCGATCACCTGCGCGACAGCGGGGGCTTGCGTCATGGGTTCATCCGATGAGCAGGTTCGGCAGCCATGTGGCCACTGCCGGGAGCAGCAGCAACAGGGCCAGCAGCAGCAGACTCATAATCACATAGGGAACTACTGCCTTGAAGATGTGCGCCATCGTCACCTCGGGCGGCGCAACGCCTCGCATGGTCATGAGCAGCAGCCCGTGCGGAGGTAGCAGAAGACCGAGCTGCATGCAGATCAAGAACGAGATGCCGAACCAGACCTGGTCGATGCCGAGCCGCACCACGATGGGCATGAACACCGGCAGCGTGATTAGCATCATGCTGACCTGGTCGATGAAGATGCCGAGGAAGACCAGGATCATCATCATCAGGGCCACCACGGTGAGCGGGGACAAGCCCTGCTCGAGGATGGCCGACACCATGCCTTCGCTGGCGCCCGAGAAGCTCAGGACCTGCGAAAACGTCGTGGCGCCAAGGATGATAAACATGATCATGCCGGAGATCGCGGTCGCGCCTTTGAGCGACTTCATGAGGGCCTCGAAGCTCAGCACGTGATAGATCGCGGCGACCGCCATGGTCGCGAGCGCCCCCAGCGCCGCCGACTCTGTGGGCGTCGCGAAGCCGCCCGACATGGCGCCGACGACCACCGCAAAGATCGCCACCAGCGGAAGCACATAAAGCAGCAGCAGGCGCCAGCTCTCCCAGCCGGAATGAGCTGCGACTGGCGTGGGCGGCGCTAGCCGCGGCGTCACCTTGGCCCGCACTACGATATAGGCCACGAACGCCGCCGATAGGATGAGGCCCGGCACGACGCCGCCGATCAGCAGTTTGGAGATAGAGATACCCGACAGACTGCCCAGGAGGACGGTGAGCGCCGAGGGCGGAATCAACATGTCGACCGCGCCGATGGCCATGATCGGGCCCGTGGCCATGGTCGGGTGATAGCCGCGTGCAAGCATCAGGGGCAGCATCAGCGAGCCCAGCATGGCGGTGGTGGCAATGGTCGAGCCGGAGATGGCGGAGAACACGGTGCCCGCTACGACGGCGACCACGGCCAGCCGTCCCGGCACCCGACGGATGAGGCGCTCAACGCCGTCGATGACCTTGATGGCAAGGCCCGTGTGGAACAGAATCTCGCCCATCAGCACGAACAGCGGGATCGGCGTCAGGGAGAGGTTCATCACTGACGCCACGCTGTTGCGCACCACCTGCGCCAGGCCGGCGTCTCCGCCAAGGAACAGCACTGCGCCAACGATGTTCACCGCAACAAACGTGAGCGCCACGGGCATGCCCAGCAGCAACAGAACGGTCGAACCGCCGAGCAACAGGAGGGCTGCGGTCTGCCACGTCATGGCCGTCTCGGTCGTGCGACAAAGGTCATGACGCCGACACCGCGTCGGTGCGCGCGACGCGCTCGGCTCGGGCTAGGCGGTGCATGCGGCACAGGAACTCGATGGCCAAGAGCAGGAAAGACGCGGGCAGCGGCGCCAGCATCCACCACTCGGGGGTGATGAGCGTCTTGATGGTGATGGCGCCGGCCGCGTAGCTCGCCGCCAGCACCTGCCATCCGTACCAGACGAAATAGAGCGAACAGGCCAGGCCTAGGATGTCGCCGGCCCATTCCATGAGCCAGGCTGCCTTCCCAGGCAGCGCGCGCAAGAGGATGTCCACGCGAATGTGCTGGCCCTGCCGCAGCAGCCATGGGGCCGCCATCAGCGTCAGAAGGTAGATGATGTCCTCGGACGCCTCGCCGCTCCAGGCGATTCCGCCCAGCCCGGTGTTGCGGGTGATGACATCGGCGCCGATTATGAGCGTCATGGCGAGCAGCAAGAGACACGCTGCCAGCATTAGGCTTTCAAGAACGCGGCCGAAGACATTGGACATGCGTCCCATTGCGCCCCCTCGTAGGTTGGGTTGACCGCAGCGGCGTGCCCCCATTGCGCAGGCACCATACGGGCACCGGAATGCGCACGGCGGAGCCGGGTTGATGGGCCTTGGCCCTATCCAACCAAACTTTGCCTACCTGCCCTTGGAGAAATACTCCTTCAGCTTCGGCCCGTGCTCGGGGCTGAGCCTGATAATGGCGGCCCAGCCGACCTCGTAGGCCTTGGCGCGGAACGCCTCACCCTCGGCGCCCTTGAACTCGATGACCTCGATCCCGGCCGCCTTCTGCTTTGCGATGTCGGCCTCGTTCTCCTTGGCCGTCTCAGCGGCCTGCGCCTCTATCCAGGCCGCCGCATCCAGGATCACCTTTCGCTGTGCCTCGTTTAGCTTCGCTAGCGAGGCCTTGTTGATCAGGATGCTCACCTCGGCGCTGTAGAAGCCGGGATCGACGCGGAACTTGGTCTTCTCGTGCCAGCCAAGGTCGAAGATGCCTGTGATCGGCCAGCCGTAACCGTCGACCACGCCCCGCTCCAGCGCCGTGTAGACCTCACCCGGCGCCGTCTGTACGACGGTGGCGCCGAGCGCCTGGAAGAACTCGCGATAGACCGGCGTGATGCGCAGCTTCAGGCCGGTCAGATCGGGGCCCCTGATGCGCTTCGTCAGATAGAGGTGGAACGGGTTGTCATCGACGTGGCGAGCCAGGAAAACGGCATTCATCTTTTGGTCGTAGAGCTTGGCCATATAATCGAAGCCGCCGTTCTTGCGCAGCTCAGCCATCGGCCGCTCGGTAAGCTTCCAGGCATCCGCCTCCGGCATCACGTTGGTGTAGAATGCGCCCGTGACATTGGCGATGTCGACCACGCCGCCCGCCAGGGCCTTACCCACCTCGAACGGAGGCATCGCCTTGGGCCCGCCGATGTAGTTAATGCGGATGAGTCCCTTGCCGTCCTCGTTGACCTTCTCGATGAACCGCTCGAAGGCGCGTGAGTAGAACGTCTTCTCGGCGAATGACGTGATGCCCTTGAGAGTCACTTCCTGCGCCCCAGCGAGCTCCGCCATCATCAACAGCATCAAGGCCGCCCAGGCCGCAGCCAGGCAATTGCGCATGGTTCCTCCCGGCGGTTCCCACTTTTCCAGGACCGTCTTAGAGACAAGAGCATAGAGCAGCGACCCTCTGCAACTTCGGATGATCCGAGACTGCAGTCATCAGCTCCAGTTCCCCGCACTGTTGTGAGTCCTTGGAAGCGCCCTCGCAGAAAAACGAGCACCGGAGGGCTTATCTCCGGCCGCGCAGGTGACCCCATACGACTGGGCGAGCCGTTCGGAATCCGCCGCTGGCCGATCTTCTCAGCGGCGACCTCTCCCTCCCCGAGATGCGCGACCTGCTTGCCCGCATTGTTCGGCGAGGGGCCCGCGCAACCTGCCGTTGAGGACCTCGCCGCCACCGAAGGGCAGGCCATTCAGTCCAATACCCGGCGCGTCGGCACGGGCCGTGGCGGCGTGTCCATTGGCGCCGCCGTTGCCGCCTCGGCGATCCTCACATCCGGAATGGTCCGCGCTGCCGGCCACAGCTTCTATGGCACACCATGGCGCAAGCCCTCAAACCCTAGCCCAACAGATCGGGGCCATGCGTGCGACGCGCCCCGAGTTCGAGGTCGCGCCGTCCTTCGGCAGCCGCATCACTTGGTTCAGTCTGTTGATTGGCCTTGCCCGCAGCTATCGCATCATGATCGCGTACGGCCCGGTACCCGTGGCCGCGGACGCACCGCTGCTCGACCGCATTCCCCTCGTCCGCATCCTCAACCCACGCCTCCAGCCAAGATGGGACGCCGAGGACGAAGCCCCCCTGCCTCACGTTTTCTTCGACCGGCACGACAGCAGCCTCTCTCCCTTGTGCGCTTGCGGAAGCTGTCGCCCCGGAACGGGTT
>JAFMSC010000631.1 GCA_017353825.1 Hyphomicrobiaceae bacterium
CGGCCGTCACGAAGTCACTGTGGAGCTGTGTGAGCACCGTGCCAGCGTCCGTCTCGCCCGAGCCGGCTGCGGCGATGAATTCGATGTGCGGGCACGTCGTGTTGTTCGTCACCGTCACGAAATGCGGAATGCTGCCTATGATGGGGGGCGGAGGCGTGGGCTTCGGCTTGGGCCTTGGGGGCGGCGGCGGTGCTCCGCCAGGCGGGTAGCCGTGGTTCGTGCTGCAGGGGGGCACACCCATAAAGTCGCCGTAGTTGTCGCCTCCCTGGCCGTAGAGTGCGTTGACCCATCCGCGCTTGTGGTCGTTGGCCTCGGTCCACGCCCACCAGTAATTCGCCAATGATCCCCGCTTGATGGTGGCGCCGGAGCGCTCGCAGATCACCCAGTTGGAGCCTTGGTTCAGGCGGCCGACGACCTTGCCTCTGTGGTTCTGGACGGGCGCTCCGTGGTGGATCCCGTCTCCCGCCGGCCAGAACCGGCACTGGTGCTTACCGCCCCCGATCGATCGGCACGGCACCTGCGCCTGGGTTCGCTGATCGGGCGGCGGGGGCATAGGCTTCCGTGTTCGCCGGGGCGGCGGGGACGTGTGCTTCGGCGGTGAGCGGAGCTTGAAGTGGCAGTCGGGCACAATGGCCGAGAACGGGCCGTTGTTAGAACCGCCGCTGACGTACACGGCGTTGACCCAGCCCTTGTTTCCGTCATTCGCCACCGTGAATCCCCAGAAGTGGTTGTAGTAACCGTGATAGTGCACGGTGACTCCCGAGGCCTGGCAAACGATCCAGTTGCGGCCCTCATTCAGATAGCCGACGACCTTGCCTCTGTGGTTCTGGACGGGCGCGCCACCGGAGATGCCGTCGCCGGGCGGATAGAACGAGCACCCATACTTGCCATTGCTTACCTTTGTGCAGGGCACCTGCTTGATGACCGACGCGCGCGCCGCCGGCGTGACGCTTGCCGCAAGCGCCGCCGCCACGATCGCCATCCTGAATGTCCATCTGGCCATGCGTGACTCCCTCCCGTCCGTGACCGGCTTCGCCCTACCAATGGCGCGCCGCCTTCGCCCGTCATGAACCTACGGCAGCGCACGAAGTTGCGATCGCTCACCGATGTTTCTCGGCTTCTGCTTCTGGCTCGACGATGGGCCGAAGGAGCGGCGTCGGCGGCATGACCGCGTCGGCGACGAAGGAGCAGCGAACCGTGCGACCCCAGCGTACGGAACGTAATGCGCCTCGGGTGCGGCAGGCTCCTTTGCGCCTTAGCTGCCGGCCTTTAGCGCTTGGTACTGAGCGTCGGTTATGACGCCCTGAGCGTGCCATTGCTCGAGCTGGGGCGCGAGGTCGGTGAAGTAGCCGGTGTCCAGCAGAAAGCCTCGCTCGATCAGGGTCCCCCGGCCCGCCCCAGGGGGCGAGCACGGTGGTCCAGGGACAGGCGGCGTCCCCTCGGGCAGGCCATCGACGCGCTCTCGGGCGAGATAACACGTCCAGCCCACCGTGGCTCCCGGTGGAGCGTAACCCGCCTCCGCGTGCACCAGGATCTGTCGGCGTGCGATAAGCTCGCGGCTGTCGCGGTCGTAGATCAGCTCCTCCCGCCGCGCACGCTCGACCCGCGCGATCCCCAGCC
>JAFMSC010000332.1 GCA_017353825.1 Hyphomicrobiaceae bacterium
GCGGACTCAGTCAAAAACCCCCGCCGTTCAACGATTACCGCTCGAAGGGTCTGAAAAGCTCGGCCTAGCCTGGTCCGCCATTTTCGAGAGCGCATCGGCGGATTACGGGGCTCGCCCTCATCGCCCCTGACGAATTACGCCGGCAGAATCTTCCCCGGGTTGAGGATGTCGAGCGGGTCGAGGGCAGCCTTGATGGCGCGCAACACAGCCAGGCCTTCGCCGAGCTCGGCCTTGAGGTACTTGGCCTTGCCCTGGCCGATACCATGCTCGCCGGTGCAGGTACCCTCCATGGCGATGGCACGCTGAGCCAGCCGCTCCAGGAAGCCCTCCAGCGCCGCCATCTCCCTGGGGTTGGAGCGGTCGAACACCGGCGTGGTGTGGAAGTTGCCGTCGCCCACGTGCCCGACGATCGGCGCCACCAGCCCGGAGGCGGCGATGTCTTTCTCGGTCTCCACCACGCACTCGGCCAGCCGCGAGATCGGCACGCACACGTCGGTGGCAAACGTGTCCTTGCCCGGCCATACGGCCTTGATGGCCCAGTAGGCGTCGTGGCGAGCCTTCCACAACCGCCGGCGCTGGTCCTCGTTCTCGGCCCAGTCGAAGCGGATGGCGCCTTCGCCCTCGGCGATGGTCTTGAAGCTCTCCACCTGGTCACGCGCACCGACCTCGGTACCGTGGAACTCAAGGAACAGGGTGGGCTTCTCCTCCAGGTCGAGCTTGGAATAGGTGTTCACGGCCCGGATCTGCGGCGGGTCCAGGAGCTCCATGCGCGCCACGCCGAGGCCGAGCTGGATCGATTGGATGACCGCGTTGCAAGCCCCTTCTAGGGTCTGGAACGGACACACCGCGGACAGTATCCGCTCCGGGATGCCGTAGAGGCGCAGCGTCAGCTCGGTGATGATGCCGAGTGTGCCCTCAGACCCCACCATGAGGCGGGTGAGGTCGTAGCCGGCGGCCGACTTGCGCGCGCGTTGCGCGGTCTTCACCACCGAGCCGTCGGCCATCACGGCGGTCAGGTTGAGCACGTTCTCGCGCATGGTGCCGTAGCGCACCGCGTTGGTGCCCGAGGCACGCGTGGCCGCCATGCCGCCCAGCGTGGCGTCCTCGGCGCCGGGATCGACCGGGAAGAACAGCCCCAGGTCGCGCAGGTACTCGTTGATCTGCTTCCTCGACACGCCAGGCTCGACCACACAGTCGAGGTCGCGCTCGTTGACGCTGAGCACCTGGTTCATGCGCGAGAAATCGAGTGACACGCCGCCGCGCGGGGCGTTGATGTGGCCCTCAAGGGAGGTGCCGGCCCCGTACGGGATGATGGGCACGCGGTGTGTGCGCGCCACGTCCACGATCTGGGCCACCTCGTCAGTGTTTTCCACCCAGATCACGGCGTCGGGCGGCTGGTTAGGGATCCAGGTGATGGTGTTGGCGTGCTGGCGCCGGATTTCCGCCCCCGTCTGCAGCCGCTCGCCGAAGCGCTGGCGCAGCACGGCGATAGCGGTGGCGACCTCGCCCCGCGAGTGCTCGTTTGCAGCGGCCAACGCGGCCATGTGGCCAACCTCCTCATGCCTCCGCGCCAGCTGCCCACGAGCGGCGCATTGTGCTCAATGCTAAGAGGCGGGCCAGCCGGTGCCAAGAGCGGGCCACGCCCCGCGGGGCTGCAGCTCGGAACAGTGTTCACAGCGTCGTGTTGGGAATTGAATGGGGGCTCCATTGCGGTGCAGGGGCAAAATCTCGACTTGTTGGCTCGTGGCGTGCGCCGGTTTTGGCAGCGCCGTTCATGAGCCAACCCAAATAGAACGAAAATGCCGAGAAAGATCCTGAACCTGGCCGGCCTTCGCCTGCTTCGCAAGGAGGGGGTGAGGCGGCCCGCCTCCAAGCTGCCGAAGGGAGCGCACGTCTGCCCCCGGGCGCGTATCCCCGATGACGGCACCGTGCCGGTCGAGGACGTGCGAGCGGTTGCCACCGAGACCGCGCTGGCGACCGCCGTCGATGCCTCCCCCGCGGTGCTGGTGAGCCTGTGGGCGCACGACCAGCGCCTGCACCCTGGCAGGCACCACCGGCGCGTGCGTTGAGGCGCTCGTTGACGCGCTTCATGCGGGCGCCGGGGTGTCGGTGTCCTCGGCGCCGTCCTGGGCGCCCGCATAGCGCTCAAGCGCGGCGATGCGCGCCGCGATCGGCGGATGGGTGGCGAGGAGGCCCGACAACCGCCCCGCCACCGGGTTCTCGATAAAGAACGCCTCCATGCGCGAGGGCACGTCGAAGCGGGCGTGCCCCTCGATTTTGCGCAGCGCCCGTACCAGGGCGCCCGGGTTCTTGGTCAGTTCCGCGGAGCCGGCATCGGCCAGGAACTCGCGCGAGCGCGACAGCGCGAAGCGGATCAGAGTGGAGATGCCCCAGGTGATGAGGATCACGGCGATGGCAATGGCGATTGCCAGGATGGCGCCGCCGCCCCCGTTGCGGCTGCGCCCGCCGCCGCGACGGTCCCAGCGGTCGTCCCCGCCCGTGGTCGAGCCCCAGTCCGTGCCGTAGCCGACCGGAGAACGTTGGCGCCGCGGCGTTGGCGCCCAGCCGTAGGGGAAATCCCACATGCGGAAGACGAGGTCGCCGAAGAACGCGAATACGCCGGCGACGATGACGGCGATCACCATCAGCTGGGCGTCGCGGTTGCGGATGTGGGTGAGCTCGTGGGCCAGCACTGCCTCCAGCTCGTCGGGCGCCAGCCCCTCGACGAGGCCCCGCGTCACCGCGATGACATACTGCCCTTGGCGCAGGCCCGAGGCGTAGGCGTTGAGCGCGGGCGTGTCGATGACCTGCAGTGCCGGCATCGGGATGCCGCGCGAAATACACAGGTTCTCCAGCGCATTGTAGAGCGGCGGCGCCTCCGCCCTGGCGACGCCCCTGGCACCGGTGGCCATGCGCACCAGCAACTGGTGCGCGAAGTAGGCGATCACGAACCACACCGCCGCTGCGATCAGCGCGACCGGCCAGGACTGGCGGAACTGCCACCAGGCGCCGGCGACAATCTCGTCGAACGTGCCGCCGAGCATCGCGCTCCAGATCATGAGTAGGGAGAACAGCAGGGCGTGCAAGAGCGCCACGAAGCCCGCGAGCAGGATCGCCGAGCGCAGCCGGTTGGCTTGAATGTGGCTGTAGAGTCCGTAGGCGCGGAACATTGGAGCTCTCTCCCCGCCATGTCACCCTTTCCCCGCGCAGCACCACCATCCGTCACACGCCCCAAAAGCGCGTGCAGAGGGGACCCTAGAACTTCACCTGGGGCGGCACCTGTTGGGCCGCGCGCTCGCCTTCCTCGAGGTTGAAGAAATCCTGCGGGCCGAAGCCCATGGACTGGGCGAACACGACCGCCGGGAAGCTCTCGCGCGTGGCGTTGTATTCCGCCGCCGCGTTGTTGAAGAAACGCCGTGCCGCCGCGATCTTGTTCTCCAGGTCCGACAGCTCCGCCTGCAGCTGCTGGAAGTTCTGGTTGGCCTTGAGGTCCGGATAGGCCTCGGCCAGCGCGAATAGCTGGCGCAGTGCACTCTGCAGGGCGCCCTCTGCTTGCGCTTGCGCCGCCGGCCCGTGTGCCGCGAGGGCTGCGTTGCGGGCCTTGACGACCGCGTCGAGCGTGCCCCGCTCGTGCGCGGCGTAGCCCTTGACCGTCTCCACCAGGTTGGGAACGAGGTCGTGGCGCTGCTTGAGCTGCACGTCGATGTCGGAGAAGGCCTGGCGGCAGCGCTGGCGCAGCGTGACGAGGCCATTGTAGGTCATCACGAGCCAAAGGCCGAGCAAGACGAGGAGCGCCAGGATGATCCAGCCGGCATTGCCCATGGTGCCGCCTCCTGTCTCTCCCGCAGCCATGGCGGGCGGTTTGGTGCCGATTATCGCCGAAGTTGCGCCGCAGTTGTCGAGCCTTGCATCGGTTGGTTTACTGATCCACAAAGGCGAGCAATAAGGGCCCGACAGGCGGCTTTGGGGGGCGGGTGAGCATGCCGAGCGCGAGCTTCCTCTCGTATTGGTACCTGCAGCTGCCGAGCGTGCTGCTGGCGGCGCTTATCTACCTTCTCCTCATTCGGCTGGCGGCCGGGCCTTTCCTGAGCGCCGACACCGTCGCCATGCGTCTGCTGGCGGCCGTCACCAACCCGGTGGTGAAGACGGTCAACGCCATCACGCCGCGCGTGGTGCCGTCGGCCCTGGTGGTGGTGTTCGCCATCGTGTGGCTGTTGAGCCTGCGCATCCTGCTGCACCAGCTCTTGCTGGCGCGCAGGATGTTCGGCTGAGAGCATTGCGGAAGGTTGGGGGCTGCAATGGGCGATTTCGAGCAGGGCTCGTGGGGCTACGGCGCCAGGCTCATAGGGCAGGGCGGGGCATTGGTGAGCGTGGCAACGGTGGCGGCCTTCAACGGGTCGCTGTACTCGCCGATCTTCGACTCGATCTTCTACTACATCGACACCTTTGCGCGCGGCTCGCTGTTTTACAGTCCCCAGCTCTATCTCTATCTCACCTCCGTATTCATCTCCCTGATGACCCTGCTGATTGCCGGCATTCCCGCCGCCCTCTACGAGCGCATCCGCGGCCTCAGGAGGAGCACGCAGGTGTCACTCGCCATTTGGCTCGTGGCCGCCATCCTCTTGTCGCTGCCGACCATCATGAACCTGTTCGGCGAGGACTACTGAGGCCAGATCCCGTGCACGGCTTGAGGGCTTGCGCGGCTCGACGTGTTCTTCGGGCATGAAAAGGGGGACCGGCGGCGCGACCTTCATCCAATCGGCGCCGTCGCCTGCTCCAGCCAGGTGCGATCGTCGTGGCCGAGCTCGGGGCCTATCTCCTGGCGCACGCGGGCGTGGTAGGCGTTGAGCCAGGCAAGTTCCCTAGATGTCAGCAGCTCGGGCAGCACGAGACGGCGGTCGATGGGAACCAGGGTGAGGGTCTCAAAGCCCATCAGCTCGCGTTCGCCTCCGATCACCTTCTCGGGCTCCATCACCACCACCAGGTTTTCGATGCGGATGCCGTAGGCGCCCTTCTTGTAGTAGCCAGGCTCGTTGGAGACGATCATGCCGGGCTCCAGCGCCACCAGCCCGGTCTTGGAGATGCTCTGCGGCCCCTCGTGCACGCACAAGTAGCTGCCGACGCCGTGTCCAGTGCCATGGTCGAAGTCGAGCCCCGCCTCCCACAGCGCCCGGCGCG
>JAFMSC010000056.1:0-2870 GCA_017353825.1 Hyphomicrobiaceae bacterium
GCAGCCCAGAGCGCGGGCCTGAGCCGACTGTCGCAGTTCCGAAGAGAATTCCATTTCACGAGTTCCCTCCGCAACCGACTAAATGGACAGGCTCCTAGCTGCCAAATCTTCGAAGTGAAGCTCGGGGCTCCCGTCGTATCGGGCCAGAGGATATTCTGCGGAGGATTTCCCCAGAGGACTTCCCCAGAGGACTTCCCCAGAGGACTTCCCCAGAGGACTTCCCCAGAGGACTTCCCCAGAGGACTTCCAATGAACGACACCACCACCGTTTGGCCAGAGCTGCCCTATTCCGCCTGGCGCGAAACGGCTTTGACCCTGCAGCTGTGGACACAGATCGTGGGCAAGATCCGACTGGCCCTGACCCCCTGGTTGAACCACGGCTGGCAGGTGCCGCTCTACGTCACCGCGCGCGGACTGGGCACATCGGCGATCCCTAGCGGCAGCGAGATCCTCGAGATCGAGTTCGACTTCATCAGACACCGCCTCGACGTACGCACAAGCAGCGGCGAGGAACGGACGCTTGCGCTCGAGCCGCAGACGGTCGCGGATTTCTACCGCCGTGTGTTCAATATCATGGGAGACATCGGCGTGGTCGCAGCCGTCAATGAGATGCCGAACGAGGTGCAGAACCCGATCCCCTTTTCGCAGGATACGATGCACGCCGCCTATGACCCTGCTGCTGCCCATCGCTTCTGGCGCGCGCTTATCCAGGTCGATCGCATTTTCAAGGTCTTCCGTAGCGGTTTTCTTGGCAAGTCCAGTCCCGTCCATTTCTTCTGGGGGAGTTTCGATCTCGCTGTGACCCGCTTCTCGGGACGGATCGCCCCGCTCCATCCCGGGGGCGTGCCAGGGCTGCCCGACGCGGTCACCCGGGAAGCCTATTCGCATGAGGTGAGCAGCGCCGGATTTTGGCCTGGCAACGAGGCGTTCCCGCAGGCCGCCTTCTATTCGTATGCCTACCCTGAGCCGGCGGGGTTTCGTGACCGCCCTGTGACACCGGGCGCCCGCTTCGACGCGACACTTGGCGAGTTCGTGCTCCCCTATGATACGGTTCGTACCGCCGTGGACCCTGACGCCCTACTGCTCGACTTCCTATCCAGCACCTATTCTGCTGCGGCCGAAACCGGAAGCTGGAGCCGCGCCGCGTTGGAATGCCCGATGGGCGTTCCACGACGGGTGCGCCCGCTCTGACACTTTGCGATGACAAGGGGCTGCCGCCTTGAGCCGGAACGGCTTTCGTCGGCTTTCGTCGGCTTCAGGGCGCTGAAGCTTTATTTCCCATAGCTGAACCCGGCCTACAACAAATCGCGCAGCACCGCCTTGAGCGGCTCATCCGCCGGCGGCATGGGGTAGTCGGCGAGCTTCTGGGCGCGCACCCAGGCAAGCTGCTGGCCCTGCTGGGCTGCGATGTCGCCGTCCCAGCGGCGGCAGACGTAGAGCGGCATCAGCAGGTGGAACTCAGGGTAAGTGTGGCTGGCGAAGCTCAAGGGCGCGAGGCATTTGCCGGTGATCTCGATGTTGAGCTCCTCCTTCAGCTCGCGGATCAGCGCCGCCTCCGGCGTCTCGCCCGGCTCGATCTTACCCCCCGGAAACTCCCACAACCCCGCCAGCGGCTTCCCTGCGGGGCGCTTCGCCAGCAGCACGCGCCCGTCGGCATCGACGAGGGCGCACGCGACAACGAGGAGGATCGCCAGGGTCATGTCTTGCTCAAGCGCGTTGCCGCATGCGAACACGGCGGCTCTAGCACAGAGAAATGTCCGGCCCAACCCGCTCCTGCCATAACAATCCCGACCAGCACAATCGCGACCAGCCGCCGAACGTGCCTCGCCTTCTGCCAGCGTAAGCCGAAGGCCTTGCACGCACCCATCCAATCACCGGCCGCACGGCCAGCGCATCACGTAGCTGGAGATCAGAGCGCCGGCTAGGTCAGCCGCAATGAGAGCAGCGGGCGGCGTCGACTTAAGGGCAGGGGGCCCAAATCGCCCAACCCACCCCGGGCCGTCGCTAGCGAGCGACCACGCTCGCGAGGACGCCTCCAATCACCGGCGCGGAAGCGCATCGTGCCCCATCCCCTAGCGCCGACACGCGAATGCGACGGATCGACGGATCTGGGGGTCTCAGCTCCGGTAATCGGCGTTGATGGAGATGTAGTCGTGCGTGAGGTCGCAGGTCCACACCGTGGCCTTGCCGCTGCCTAACCCCAGGTCGACCCCGATGGTGATCTCGCCGCGCTCCATGTAGGCGGCGACGTCGGCCTCGTCGTAGGTGGGGGCGCGCTCGCCATCCTTCGCCACCTCGATGGCGCCGTAGCGGATGGAGAGGCGGTCGCGGTCGGCTGCCTCGCCGGCCTTGCCCACGGCCATCACCACGCGTCCCCAGTTCGGATCGCAGCCGGCGATAGCCGTCTTCACCAGCGGAGAGTTGGCGATGGCGAAGCCGACGCGGCGGGCGGCGGCATCGCTCTCAGCGCCCTTCACCTCGATGGTGACAAACTTGGTGAGGCCCTCGCCGTCCTTCACCACCATGAGCGCCAGCTCGTGCATCAGATCGTGCAGGGCCGCTGCGAAGGCGCGGCCCTCCGGGCTCGCCACATCGGTGATAGGGGGCGCACCGCGCGCCGCCGCGGCGCCGGTGGCGAAGGCCAGCACGGTGTCGCTGGTTGAGGTATCGCTGTCGATGGTGATGCAGTTGAAGGTCTTGTTCGCGCCCGCCACCAGCATCGCGTGCAGCGCGGAGTGGGCCACGGCGGCATCGGTGAAGATGTAGGCCAGCATGGTGGCGAGGTCCGGTGCGATCATGCCAGCCCCCTTGGCGAAGCCGTTGAGCACCACGTCCGTGCCGCCAAGGCGCACGCTGCGCGTGGCGAGCTT
>JAFMSC010000056.1:2880-14311 GCA_017353825.1 Hyphomicrobiaceae bacterium
AGCTTGGGGAAGGTGTCCGTTGTCATAATCGCGCACGCCGCCGCGTGCCACGTGTCCGGCGCCGCCGACTTGGCGAGGCCCTCCAGCAGGTGCGCGAACTTGGAGGCGTCAAGCGGCTCGCCGATCACGCCGGTGGAGGAGACGTACACCTCCTCGGGTGCGCAGCCGACAGCCGCCGCCGCCGCCTCCACCGTCATGCGGGTGGCCTCGGCGCCGCGCTTGCCCGTGAACGCGTTGGCGTTGCCAGAGTTGACCACCAGCGCCCGCGCAGTGCCCTTGGCGAGATTCCTGCGGCACCACTCAACCGGCGCTGAGCTGGTCTTGGACCGGGTCAGCACGCCCACGACCGTCGTGCCTGGATCGAGCACGGCCAGCATCAGGTCCGTGCGGTTTGCGTAGCGGATGCCCGCGGCGCAGGCGGCGAATTTCACGCCCGGCACCAGCGGCATTTCGGGGAGCCGAGCAGGTGCGAACGGCGAAACGGTCGACTGGGCCATGGCAGCAGCCTTTCCAGATGTGGGGCCAGATATGGGGCCGGGGTGTTGAGGCCGGGTGTGGGCCAGGTGTCGGCCAGGTGTCGGATTGCATGAGGTATCGGCGTGGCGGCGAACCGGCACCCCGCGAACGCTCGAACGGCGCGTGCGATGTACCCGATCTTAACGATGCGCCTCAAGGGTGTATGTGGCCTCCAACGGGCGTCACAGCGCGGCCATGGGAGAGGGGCATCCTTCGTTGACAAGGCTGGCGCCGGTCCTTATCTGAGGATGGGCCCAGCGGGACCAGCAGCTGCAGGCGCTTTTCCGCGCGGGTTTGGCAATCTCCCCCGCTCTGAGAAGGTGCCTCCGTCGGCCGTTCCCCCGCGCCGCGGGGTTCCGGCCAATGGCTCAACTCGCAGCGATTCAACGGGAATTTGCGATATGCTGTCTTTCGGCGCGCTAGCTGCCAAGGTGTTCGGGTCGGCCAACGACCGCAAGATCAAGGCCTACCGGCCGCGGGTCGAGGGCATCAACGCGCTGGAGCCGGAGCTGGAGCAGCTGACGGACGCCGACCTGAGGGCGCGCACCGAGACGTTCCGCAAGCAGCTGGCCGAGGGCGCCGATCTGAACGACCTCCTGGTGCCAGCCTTCGCTACCGTGCGAGAGGCCGCCAAGCGCACGCTGGGCCAGCGCCACTTCGACGTACAGCTGATCGGCGGCATGGTCCTGCACCAGGGCAAGATCGCCGAGATGAAGACCGGAGAGGGCAAGACGCTGGTGGCCACCCTGCCGGTCTACCTCAACGCACTCGCCGGGCGCGGCGTGCACGTCGTAACCGTCAACGACTACCTCGCCAAGCGCGACGCCGAGTGGATGGGGCGCGTCTACAAGTTTCTCGGGCTCAGCGTTGGCTGCATCGTGCACGAGCTGGATGACGACCAGCGGCGCGAGCAGTACGCCTGCGACGTGACGTACGGTACGAACAACGAACTGGGCTTCGACTACCTGCGCGACAATATGAAGATGAGCGCCAGCGAGATGGTGCAGCGCGGGCACCCCTACGCGATCGTCGATGAGGTGGATTCGATCCTGATCGACGAGGCTCGCACCCCGCTCATCATCTCCGGTCCCGTGGAGGACCGCTCCGATCTCTACAACGCACTCGACGAGGTCGTGAAACAGCTGACGGCGGAGCACACCAAGATCGCGGCCACCTTCCCCAAGACCGAGAGCAAGGAGGAACTTAAGGAGCTGATCAAGGCCCAGGGCCTCTACGAGCTCGACGAGAAGCAACGCCAAGTCTCGTTCACCGAGAGGGGCAACGAGCACATGGAGCAGCTGCTACAGGAAAAGGGCCTGCTCAAGGGCGAGTCGCTCTATGACATCGAGAACGTCTCGGTGGTGCACCACGCCAACCAGGCGCTCAAGGCGCACGCCCTGTTCCTGCGCGACCGCGACTACATCGTGAAGGCCGGCGAGGTCATCATCATCGACGAGTTCACCGGCCGCATGATGCACGGCCGGCGTTACTCCGACGGCCTGCACCAGGCGCTGGAGGCCAAGGAGCACGTCAAGATCCAGCCGGAGAATCAGACGCTCGCGTCCATCACGTTTCAGAACTACTTCCGCCTCTACGAGAAGCTGGCCGGCATGACCGGCACGGCGGTCACCGAGGCCAACGAGTTCCTCGACATCTACAAGCTCGACGTGCTCGAGGTGCCCACCAACATGCCGGTGGACCGCACCGACGAGCACGACGAGGTCTACCGCACCGGCGCCGAGAAGGCGCGCGCCATCGTCGCCGAGATCGCCGACTGCCGCCGCCGCGGACAGCCGATCCTGGTTGGCACGGTGTCGATCGAGAAGTCGGAGCAACTTTCGGCACTGCTCAAGGACCGCAAGTACATCCGCGAGCTGGGCCACTACATGAAGAAGCTGGCGGACGGGCTCAGAGACGGCAGGGAGGACGAGCTCAAGCGCCACCTCAGCGATGTCGGCGCCTATCTGAGCGAGCTCGGCCGCGACGGCAGCGGCGACCCGGTCTCGCACCAAGTCCTCAATGCCCGCTACCACGAGCAGGAGGCCCACATTATCGCCCAGGCCGGCGTGCCCGGCACCGTGACCATCGCCACCAATATGGCCGGCCGCGGGACCGACATCCAGCTGGGCGGGAATGACCGTTTTCGCGCCCGCGACTGGCTGAAGGAGGAGATCGAGGCCGGCCGCATGGCTGCCCTCCACCGCCAGGGCGAGGACGAGGAGCCTCTGCGCAAGTGGGTGGACGACGTGCTGCACGCCGGAGATGACTGGGTCGATTCCCGACTGCGCAAGTGGGTGGACGGCAAGCTGGCCGAGTGGAGCAAGGCGCAGAGCGCCAACGGCCAGGAACCGAGCGAGCGGGACGCCGCCAGGGAGCGGGCCCGCATTCACGGCGACAAGCGCGCCATGGCGCTGGCGCGCGCCGATCTGGCCCGTGAGTACTTAGCCGGCGCGAAAGCCACGGGCCTGCGCAACGGCCACGATGGCGGCGTGGGTGCCGACTGGTTCGATGCCGGCTTGCGCGCGGAGGCGCAGGACTGGCTGGGCGATGCCGCGCGCACCTGGAGCTTCGGCGAAGTCAACGAGACGCTGTTCCGGTTCATGAGCGAGGCCTTGCGCACCTGGATGGCCAAGGAGACCGAAGCCGGTCGCCAACCGCGCGCCGCCGACATCGCCGCGCAACGTGCCGCCATCGTTGCGACTCTCGCGGTCGTGAGGGCCAAGTGCGCCGAGATCCAGGCAGATGTCGCCAGCAAGAAGCAGCAGGCGATCGACGCCGGCGGCCTCTACGTGCTCGGAACCGAGCGGCACGAGAGCCGGCGCATCGACAACCAGCTGCGCGGCCGCTCCGGCCGCCAGGGCGACCCCGGCCGCTCCAAGTTCTATCTGTCGCTCGAAGACGACCTGATGCGCATCTTCGGGTCGGACCGCATGGATGGCATGCTGCAGCGCCTGGGCCTGCAGGAAGGCGAGGCGATCACCCATCCTTGGATCAACAAGGCGCTGGAGAAGGCCCAGCAGAAGGTGGAGGCGCGCAACTTCGATGCGCGCAAGTACACCCTCAAGTACGACGATGTGATGAACGACCAGCGCAAGGTCATCTTCGAGCAGCGCATCGATATCATGGGCCACGACGACGTGAGCGAAACCATCGTTGGCATGCGCGAGCAGGTGGTGCAGGAGCTGGTCGTGCGCTGCATCCCCGAGAATGCCTACGCGGAGCAGTGGGATACGGCCACGCTCAAATCCGAGATTGAGCGCATCTTCGACCTCGACCTGCCGGTCGACGCCTGGGCCGCCGAGGAGGGCATTGCCGATGCCGAGATCACCGAGCGCGTGCTCGCGGCGGTGGAGGAGAAGGCCAAGTCCAAGGAGGCCGAGTTCCGCCCCGAGGGGATGCGCCAGATCGAGAAGATGTTCCTGTTGCACACGCTCGACCATCTGTGGCGCGAGCACCTCGTGGTGATGGAGCACCTGCGCAGCGTCATCGGGCTGCGCGGCTACGGCCAGCGCGACCCGCTCAATGAGTACAAGACCGAGAGCTTCGAGCTGTTCGAGGCCATGCTGGCCAACCTGCGCGAGGAGGTGACGGGCCAGCTTATGCACGTGATGGCCCGACCGCCGGAGGAGCTGATCGAGCCAGTGCAGCTACCACCGATGCAGGCGCATCACCCGGATCCCTTCACCGGCGAGGACGAGCTGGCGCTGGCCGATGCCGCCCTGTTTGCGGGCGGGCGGGACGCCCCCTCGGCCGCTGCCGCCGAACGGCGCGCACCGCTGCAGACGCGCAGGGCCGTTGGTGCAATCAACCCCAAGGACCCCGCCACCTGGGGCAAGGTCGCCCGCAACTCGCCCTGTCCGTGCGGCTCGGGCAAGAAATACAAGCACTGCCACGGCAAGCACGACTGACCGCGCAAGCAACGACAACTGACCGAGCAGTGCCGCGGCACGACGCGATCCTATCTTCAGGGCCTCGGCATATCCCGCGCTAGCCGCTCCTCTGTCGGCTATCAGACACCAAATTATCCGGACTCTGGTTTTCTCAACACTTCTTTGCTACGCACCGACGTCTGCGAACTCGACAACACACCGCGCCGGCCGCTAATGCGCACCGCGTGGCGATCCAATAAAGGGGCGCCGCCGGGTATTCCTCGTCCCACCGAGTTCAACCGATCGGTATTCGAGCCTTGCGCATACTCGGGATCGTAGCCAAGACCCACGACAGCGGCGTTGCTTTCCTAAAGGACGGTGTGCCCGAGCTGGTGCTCGAGGAAGAGCGCTTCGACCGCGTGAAGAAGACGCAGAAGTTTCCCAGGCGGGGCTTGATCGCCGGGCTTGAGGACCTGGGGATCGGCATCGACGATATCGACGCTATTACGACACCTTGGGACCTGCGGCTGCTGCGCCGGACGTTCGCGTCGCTCTTACTACGGCGCTTCCCGCTCAGCCTCAGCCTCTCGCTGCCGAGGGCGCATACGTCGCAGAAGAACGACGTGGTCTTCCTCAACTACTTCCTCAAGCGCGACCTGCGCCGGCGCGTTGGCGCAGCCGTCCTGCCGCCCATCGTGAACGTCCCCCACCATCATTCCCACGCTGCGATGTTCTTCGTCTCGCCGTTCGAGGAGGCGCTGGTGCTGGTGATGGACGGCTACGGCGACGACTGCTCGTCGAGCGCCTACGTCGGCCGCGGCAACCGGCTCGAGCGCATGTGGTCCACGGGCATCATGAACTCCGCGGGCCTCGTCTACACGTTCGTCACTGAATATCTGGGCTTCGCCGGATTCGGCGACGAGGGCAAGGTGATGGCACTCGCCGCCTACGGCGAGGACACATACGTTTCGCGCTTTCGCGACGTGATCAGCCCCACGCCCGACGGCGGCTATGCCGTCAACATGGCCTACTTCAGCTACGACGCCTACGGCCAGCTGCGCCCGTTCAAGCGCAAGTTCATCAACACCTTCGGGCCACCGCGCGCCAAGTGCGAGCCCATTTCCGACCGGCATCGCGACATCGCCTTCGCGCTGCAGACCGTCACCGAGGACATTGTGCTGCACCGGGTGCGCTCGCTGTTAACGCGGCATCCGGTGCGCGATCTGTGCCTGGTGGGCGGCGTGGCGCTCAACTGCGTAGCCAACGCCAAGATCTTAGAGCACACCGTCGTGCGCCGCCTGTGGGTGCCGCCGTGCGCGTCGGATACCGGCGCCCCGTTCGGCAGCGCGCTCTGGCACTATCACCACGACTTAGACTACCCGCGCGGCTTCGAGCTGAAGCACGCGCTCTACGGCAAGGCCTACGGCGAAGCCGAGATCGTCGGCGCCCTTAACGCCGCCGGGCTCCGTTACCACCGTCTCGGTGAGACCCAGCTCATCTCGCGCGTGGCCCGGGATCTGGCCGACGGCAAGATCGTGGGCTGGTTCCAGGGACGGTTCGAGATCGGGCCTCGGGCACTCGGCAACCGGTCGATCTTGGCCGACCCGCGCCGGCCCGACATGCGCGACGTGCTCAACGCCAAGGTCAAGCAGCGCGAGCCGTTCCGGCCGTTCGCCCCAGCGGTGCTCGTGGAGCGGGCCAGCGAGTTCTTCGAGATTGACCAGCCTGACCCGTTCATGACGCTGGCGCCGCGTGTGCGCGCGGAGAGCCGCGAACGCATCCCCGCGGCGGTGCACGTGGACGGCACGGGGCGCATCCAGACGGTCGCGCGCGAGTCCAACCCACGCTACTATGGCCTGATCGAGGCGTTCGGGCGCCTCACCGGCGTGCCCATCCTCATCAACACCAGCTTCAACCGTTCCGAGCCGATCGTGGCCTCCCCCAAGGAGGCCATCGACTGCTACCTCAGGAGCGGCATGGACGTGCTAGTGCTGGGCGATTTCTACACGACCGATCGGGCGGCCGCCGACGGCCACGCCCGCGTTGGCCTTGCCTGTGCGCGACGTAGTGAGGGCACACTTTGACTAGGACCATGTGAAACCGAGCGCGGGGGACAGGCCCCAGCGTAGCCGGCCGCTCCTATGCCGGCAGATGCAATGGGCCAAATCCACGGGCCAATATCCACGGGCCAGATCCGCGGGCCAGATCCGCGGCCTTCAATCGGTTGACACATGTGGCCGCCGGGATGAAAGTCGCGCCCCGGTGCACGAAGCCAAGGTCTACTGAAAGCGCTTTCCCATGGTTGCATTCAAGCTTCCGCGCAACTCCAAGGTCACGGCCGGCAAGACCTGGAACACGCCGCCAGCCGAGGGCGATTGGAAGGCGTTTCACGTCTACCGCTGGAACCAGGAGGACGGGCGCAACCCGCGTCTCGACACCTATTGGGTCGACTGCAAGACGTGCCCGCCGATGATTCTCGACGCGCTGATCAAGATCAAGAACGAGATCGACCCCACCCTCACCTTCCGCCGCTCCTGCCGCGAAGGCATCTGCGGCTCCTGCGCCATGAACATCGACGGCACCAACACGCTGGCCTGCCTGAAGGCCATCGACGACGTACGCGGGCCGGTGCGGGTCTATCCGCTGCCGTCCATGCCGGTGGTCAAGGACCTGGTGCCGGACATGACCAACTTCTACGCCCAGCTGCAGTCGATCCAGCCCTGGCTGCAGACCACGTCGGCCACGCCGCCGGAAGAGCGCAGGCAGGAGATTGAGGAGCGGGCGAAGCTTGACGGCCTCTACGAGTGCATTCTGTGCGCGTGCTGCTCCACGTCCTGTCCCAGCTACTGGTGGAATAGCGATCGTTATCTCGGCCCAGCGATCCTGCTGCAGGCGCACCGCTGGCTGAGCGACAGCCGCGACGAGGCCAAGGGCGAGCGCCTCGACAATCTGGAGGACCCGTTCCGCCTCTACCGTTGCCACACCATCCTGAACTGCACCAAAGCCTGCCCCAAGGGGCTAAATCCGGCTAAGGCCATTGCCGAGATCAAGAAGATGATGGTCGAGCGCAGCGTGTAAACTGAAACCATATAAAAACCGCAAAAAAACCAGCCGGAGAGTTACGCGGGCACCTGTCTCCGGCCTCCAACCGTCAGTCTGATCTTCGACGCCATGCCGTCTGCCATTCTGCCCTGGTGTGTGGCCGGGGCCAGCGTCTGATCGCACGATCGTGTCTTATCAGGCGCGCTTGGAGGCGCGCTTCTTGGCCGCGGGCTTCTTCACCGCGTGCTTCTTTTTCTTCGCTTTCGTGGCTGCTTTGGCCATGTCATTCCCCTTTTCTCTCATTCGTCCGAATCGCTTTCGAACTCCTGCATAATGAGCAACTCCGCGTATTTTGTTGATAGAGAACGGCAAATTCGGTGCGGAATGAGCAAGCTTTGCGCACGTGTGTTGCGATAAGTCCACAAATTCGCGGGGCCGCGCGCAAAAGGCAGGGCTGCCAAACATTTTGCGCCCGCAGTTTTGTGCGCGTTGGTCGCGCTACTCTTGTTGGGCCGCGGCTCGGGTCAGTGCGTCGAGGTGCTGACGCAGCGCTTCGCCACCGGCGATCTGCGGCAGCGACCGCGTGAGCGCCGCACGCGCCTCCCAGCGCCCGATCTGCCGCTTGGCCCGCGTGAAGGCCCGCTCGATCGAGTGCTCGCGGCGCAGCGCGCGATTGAAGAAGGCATCGCCGAAGTAGGTCCACTCACGTCGGTCCTCGCATCCGAACGAGGCGCGGTCGGCGTGCGCGGCGGCAATCACGAGCGAGTTCGGACCCGCAAGCGAGGGAATGAAGCTACCTGAGTGGCAGGCCGAGATGACGATCACGCGCTTCTTGATATGCGCGCGGTCGAGCATGGCCCTGAGTTCCGCAGGCGTCAGCCCGTTGAAGGGGAAGCCCGGCAGCTCGACCGCGAGCAGATCCTTGCGACCGTGCGAGGTGAGAAACAGGAAGAGGATGTCGGCGTCCGCCTTCATCAGGCTACCGATGCGGCCAAGCGCCTCGTCCAGGTTGGCGGGGCTCGCCAGCGCAATGTCGTTGACCGTGCTGGCGTGATTGACGAGCACGAGCGACCGGCCCTTGGTGCCGAAGCGCGCGTCAAACAGGTCGCGCACGGCGAGGGCCTCGCGCTTGAAGACTGCCTCGGGCCCGTACCCGGCGAAGGCCACGAAGAACAGCCGTGGCGAGGGGTCGGTGCGTGCCCCCTTTAAGCCCTCCAACGCCTGCCCCAGCAGCATCGGCTGGCGCTCGGAGATGGCGGCCGCGTCAAGGCTCGGCCGGGCCTGCACCCCCTGCTCGATCTGGGCGTGCGCCGGTCTTTCGTTGTCCTGGGCGCTCACCAAGCCACCAGCCAGCAGCAGACCGGCGGCCATGGCTGCAGACAGGGCCAGCGAGCGAAGGGCGAAAACCAAGCGAGGCGGCAGCATCATAGCAGTTCTCCCCCTGTCGGTCGGTGGTCGCCGGCGCCGCCTCACCACGCCAGCTCCAAAATCGTGCGCACGTCGGCCGCACTGGCGATGGGGCGCGGGTTCATCTTGACCGGGTGGTAGCCGAGCGCCCGGCGCGCGAGTTCGTCGAGGTCCTCGCGCTTGATGCCCACAGCGCGCAGGCTCACAGGCTGGTCGAGTCCCTTGATCAGCTCCTTGACCAGCTCCCACGCCGGCCGGTCCGGTGCGCCCATCGCCGCCGACAGCGCCTGCTGGCGCGCGGCATTGACCTCGCCGTTCCACTGTAACACCGCCGGCAGCATCACGCACGAGGTATGGCCATGGGCAACACCGAAGGTTGAGCCCAGCGCGTAGCCGATGCCGTGGCTGGCGCCGGTGGGTACGCCGGATGCCAGCGCCGCAATCGCCTGCCACATGCCGATCTGCGCCGCCAGACGCGGCCCCAGATCACTCGGGTTGAGCTTGATGGCTGGCAGCGCCTCGTTGAGTAGCCTCAGTCCGTTGAGCGACAGCGCCTCCGTGGCAAGGCTCGCGCGCGGGCTGCAGTAGCTCTCCACAGCGTGATCGACCGCGCGGATGCCGGTGCAGAAGAGGAGCCACTGGGGCGTGTCCAGCGTCGCAGCCGGATCGAGGATGACGCAGCGCGGCGCGAACAGCCGGTGCCGGAACGACTGCTTGGCGTTGGTGGCCGAGTGCGTGACGCCGGCGCTGTCGGTGAACTCGGAGGCCGAGAGCGTGGTGGACACCGACACCATGCGCAAGGGGTCGGCAGGCGGAGCGATCGCCAGGTTGTAGCCGCGGTCGAACCCGGAGCGGTAGGGCTCCATGGCCTCGGCCGTCTCCAGGCCCAGCCACAGGCAGAGCAACATGGCCTTGGTGGCGTCGATGACCGAGCCTCCGCCCACGGCGACCATCAGGTCGGCCTCAGCGGCGCGGGCGGCCGCAGCGCCGGCCACCACGTCCTCGCGGGGGCTGTGCGACCTGACGGCGGCATAGGTGCCGACGTGCGCAGCGCCCAGCGCGCGCTCGATGCGCTTGAGAGGTCCGTCGACTTGGCGTGCCAGCGAGCGGGTGGACACGACGAACACGCGCTGCGCGCCGGAGCGGGAAATCTCCGACAGGATCGCGTCTTCCGCAGGGCTGCCGAACACGACGCGCTCATGCGCGGTGATCTGCAACATGCCGGCGTGTGGGAGGTGCTGTGACATGATCTGGCTCACACCGTCTAGATTCCAGGCAAGCAGCTTGCCACGCCAGGATGTTTGTGCGGCGGATTTCGGGTCGGGATGGTAGGTCATCCCGACGTCCCCAGTCATCTTTGGAATTGAAGGCGCGTCAGCGCTACCCCGTTGGCCGCTAACCGACCCCGGTAAAGCTGCCCCCGAAGTTCCGCGATTACGCCCTGAGCTAGATTGGCTCGCTCAACGATCCTCACGAAAGACCGCCGGAAACACCGCCGGACGGTGCATCACCAAGCCGATCCTGGACAGGCTGCACGAAGTCGTCGCCCGGCTTTGCAAGCCCTGAGGCCGGGCCCTGATCGCGTTCAACGGCGAAGGCCATCACGTCCACATCTTGTTGGAGTTGCCCGCAAATTTCGACCTGTCGCGATTCGTGGCCAACTTGAAGACCGCCTCACGGCTAATCCTGCCGGACTAGCCCATCTGCCCTCACGGTCCACGCGCGCAATTTTATGCGGCGGTAAATTGTCATACTCCGGCCCAATCCGCGCCTGTAAGCTCGTCTCGGTGGAGACGGCATTCTTGCCCAACCACCGGGTACGCAGCAGGGGGCTGTTGCGACGTGGCCTGACCATATCGGCCACCTTTCATAAGCGGGCAGCGACCATGCCGAACGCGCCGACCGGCAAGAGCCTTGTGGTGGTGGATATCCACTCGCGGGGGGCCCGCAGAAGGCGCGCTCGCGCGTTGATCCTCCTTGGCTTGATGTCTATGACATTGACAGGCGTCCTGGGGTTCGCAGGCTTTGTGATGCAGACTCTACTGGACGCGCGCGGCGTCACCTCCGCTCAGCGCAACCAAGACCGCCTGCCGGCGGTCGCGGTCGCCCCCGTCGTGTTCGCCCAGCCGTCGATCGAGACGCCGCTGCCGATTCAAATCACGCCGCCCGGAGCGATGCCGCGAGGCTACATCCAGATCGACGGCCTGCCCGTGCTCGCCCAGCTGTCCGAGGGACACACCACGCGCCCCGGCAGCTGGAAGGTGCCGGTTGGGAAGCTGGCGACGCTCAAGATCACCTGTCCGTCAACCGAGGACTCCAAGCCGACGCTATCCGTGGCGCTCGTCTCGCCGGACGGCACTGTCCTGAACGAGGTGCGGCCTCTGCTGGCTGTGATGCCCCCCGAGCACATTGGGGGGCCGGTCGCGACCGTGCTTCCCCCGCCGCCGGCGCTGACGGCGCGGTGCTCGGCACGGTTGGCGCCCGCCAAGACCACCGAGCCCGCCCCCGCCTGGGTCTGGCCCCAACTTAGGCTGGAGGCCAACGGACTGATCCGCCGCGGCGACGAGGCCATGGCCAGGGGCCGCATCGGCGCTGCC
>JAFMSC010000333.1 GCA_017353825.1 Hyphomicrobiaceae bacterium
CATCCTCTACCACAGCGACCCCTCCTTTGGGCTCAGCCAGAAGGGCCGGGACACGCGCGAGGTGAGGGCCGCGGACGTGGCCTTCCAGTTCGCCCGGCTAGCCGATCCCGCCGTCAACAGCCCAGTGGCGGGCACCTTCGCCGATGTGCTGGGCTTTGGCGAATTCGGCAAGCGGCTCGCCGAGATGCGCAAGGCCGACCCGGCATTTGCCACGCTGCCGGCGCATGAGCAGTACAAGCGCGCCGGGGCCATCGAGGGCGTCGTCGTCAACGGCGACTTCGACATCGAGTTTGTGCTGGCCTCGCCCAACCCGCAGTTGCTCTACTGGTTCGCCATGCAGTTCACCACGCCGATGCCGTGGGAGGCGGTGGCCTACTACGACGGCAAGGACGGCCGGCCCAATCTCGCCGACACTGCGGTGGGCACCGGGCCATTCCGGCTCGGGCTCTACGAGAAGCAGTACCGCATCGTGCTGGAGCGCAACTCCGCCTGGTACGGCAGCGACCCCGCCAACAGGGCCGCGCCAGGCACAGTGTTCCCGAGCGACATCGACCCGGAGGACATCGCCACCGGCCGCATCGACCCCACCTATGCCGGGCGCCGGCTCCCGTTCGTCCACGAGATCAGGTTCACGCGCGAGAAGGAGGGCATCCCGCGCTTCAACAAGTTCCTGCAAGGCTATTACGACAACGGCGGCATCATCAAGGAGAGCTTCGACGCGGTGATCGTCAACGGGGACCTGTCGCCGGAGATGAAGGCGCGCGGCATGCGTCTCGACAAGGAGGTGGAGCCGTCGGTCTTCTACATCGGCTTCAACATGGAAGATGCGACAGTGGGCGCGCCGGCCGGCGATAAGGGCCGCAAGCTGCGCCAGGCCATGAGCCTCGCCGTCGATGTGGAGCAATTCCTGCGCCTGTTCCTCAACGGGCGCGGCGTGCCGGCGCAATCGCCGCTACCGCCCGGCATCTTCGGGTACAACCAGGACTACCGCAATCTCTTCCGCAGGCCCGACCTGAAGCGCGCGCGCCAGTTACTGGCCGAGGCGGGCTACAAGAACGGCATCGACCCCAGGACCGGAGAGCCACTGAAGCTCAGCTTCGATACGGGCAATACCTCCGCGGAAGCGCTCTTGCAGTACGAGCTGTTCGTCTCAGCCTGGCGCGAGATCGGTCTCAACGTCGAGATCAATGCCACCACCTACAATCAGTTTCAGGACAAGGTACGTCGCGGCGCCTACCAGATCTTCACGTGGGGTTGGATCGCCGATTTCCCGGATCCGGAGAACTTCCTGTTTCTGCTCACCTGCGAGAACGCGCGCTCGAAGAGCAACGGTCCGAATACCGCTGGGTTTTGCGACGCCGAGTACGACGACCTCTATCGCGCCATGAAGGTGCGGCCCAATGACGGGGTGCGCATCGAGCTGATCGGCAGGATGCTGGCGATCCTGGAGCGCGAGCGGCCGTGGATCGAGCTCTACCATGCCGAATCCTATGTGTTGAGCCACGGCTGGCTCATCAACTCGCGGCCGATGGGTATTTCGGTGCCGACCGACAAGTACGAGGATGTAGACCCGGCCCTGCGGGCACGCCTGCAGGCGGAGTGGAACGCGCCGGTACGCTGGCCGCTCTATCTGGTGCTCGTCGCCATCGCGGTCGCGGTGGTACCGGCGGTGCGCACCTACTACCGGGAGCGCGTGTAGATGGTCGTCTATCTGGTCCGGCGCCTGGCCTACGGGGTACTCACCGTGTTCGGGGTGATGCTCCTGCTGTTCGTGCTGTTCTTCGGCGTCACCAATCCCGACGACATCGCCCGCAAAGCGGTCGGCGAGCGGGCGATGCCCGAGGTCTACGTGCAGTGGAAGAAGAACCACGGCTATGACCGACCCATGTTCCTCAATACCGAGCACGGGGTATTCGATGGCCGGCGCTATTCCGATACGCTCCTCTTCGAGCACTTCCGGCGTCTCCTCAGCTTCGACTTCGGCCGCAGCGACAACGGCGACGAACCCATCGCCAGGCGCCTGCGCGAGGGCGCGGGGCCGAGCCTCAGCCTAACGCTGCCGCTGTTCGTGCTGGGGCTCGTGCTTGGCATTGGCATCGCCCTGCTGGCGGCGTTCTTCCGCGAGACCTACATCGACCGCGCCGTGCTGCTGGTGTGTGTGGTCACCATGAGCGTGGCCGGGCTGCTGTTCATCATCGGTGGGCAGTTCCTGGTGGGCCTGCTGCTCAAGTGGTTCCCGGTCTCTGGCTTCGATCCCAACGCCACGGTGATCGCCCGCTTCCTGGCGCTGCCGGTGCTGATCGGGCTCGTGATGGGGTTCGGCCCCGATGTGCGGCTCTACCGCACGGTGTTCCTGGAGGAGATGAACCGCGACTACGTGCGCACCGCGCGCGCCAAGGGCGCCGGCGACGCCCGCGTCATGCTCGCCCACGTGTTGCGCAACGCACTGATCCCGATCCTGACGAACGTGGTGATGGCCATCCCCTTCCTGTTCACGGGAGCGCTGCTCTTGGAGTCGTTCTTCGGCATCCCCGGGCTCGGCTCGCTGACGGTCGATGCCCTCAACGGCAACGACTTCGCCATGCTCAGGACCATGGTCTATCTGGGCGCGTTGGCGTTCATCGCCGGCCAGATCCTCACCGACGTGAGCTACGCCCTCGCCGATCCCCGAGTGAGGCTCAGCTGATGGCAGCGATCGTAGGCTCGGTCGAGCCCCAGCGAAGACCCAACCTTGCCACGCATGGCGAACGGCCAATCGCGATGGGGGCGGCGGACCACGTCCCACTCGCTCACCATTCGGCCAACCCAATTGGGTCCGTGCTTGGCTTGACCCAACCTGCGGGGCGGGGATAGGCCGTGCACTGGCTGTCCAACATCACCGTCGTATTGCTGGTCCTGGGGTCCGTGTGGGTGGCGCGTTCGGCGGCGCGGAGCCGGTTCTGGCGCGAGAGCGCCATCGAGCTGTGGCGGCGGCGGCGGCTCGCAATCCTGGTGGTTGGCGTGTTCGTGCTCATCGCGCTGCTCGACGCGATCTCTTGGATCGGCGGGGGTGAAGGTGTGGCGGCCTATCAGCCGCGCACCATCGTCGATCGCATCTTTCAGCCAGACACCTTCCGCGAGGCGAGCTACTCGGCGCCCCTGGCGAAGGTGGCCTTCTACGGCGGCCAGCCGCTCGACCATCCGGGCGCGCACCTACTCGGCACCGACATCCTGGGCCGCGACGTGGTCTACCGCGCGCTCAAGGGTGTACGCGTCGCCTTGCTGATCGGGGTGTTCACCAGCCTGATCGTGATTCCGCTCGCCCTCCTGTTCGGCGTGACGGCGGGCTACTTCGGGCGGCGCCTGGACGATGGCGTGTTCTTCGTGATGACTCTGCTCGCGTCGGTGCCGAGCCTGCTGCTGTTGATTGCGCTGATCACAGTGCTTGGTAAAGGCACGCTGCAGGTGTGCTTCGCGCTCGGCGTCACCAGCTGGGTCGGCTTCTGCCGCCTCGCCCGCGGCGAGACCCTCAAGTTGCGTGAGGCCGACTACGTCTCGGCCGCGCGCGCGCTCGGCGTGTCTGATTTCCGCATCATGATGCGACACATCCTGCCCAATCTCGCCCACCTCGTCATCATAACGTTCGCCCTCACGTTCACCGGGCTGGTGCTGACGGAGACCATCCTCTCCTATCTCGGCATCGGCATCGACGGCAGCTGGGGGCAGATGATCGACCAGGCGCGCAACGAGCTCTCCCGCACGCCGGTCATCTGGTGGAACATCACCGCCGCGGCGGTGCTGCTGTTCGTGCTCGTGCTGGCCGTCAACACCATCGCCGACGCCATGCGCGACATCGCCGACCCGCGCACGCGCAGGGAGACCCAATGAGCGCTCCCCTCTTGGAGATCGACCGCCTGGCGGTGTCGTTCCGCGCCGAGCGCGGGCGCGTACACGTGGTGGACCGGGTGCAGCTGGCACTGGCCGCCGGCGAGACGCTGGCGCTGGTGGGCGAGTCGGGCTGCGGCAAGTCGATCACGGCGTTGGCCATCATGCGCCTGGTGCCGCGCCCCGGCCTGATCGAGGCGGAAAGCCGCATCTGCTTCGCCGGCCGCGACCTGCTCTCGCTGCCGGTGGCGGAGATGCGAAACGTGCGCGGCGGCAAGATTGGCATGATTTTCCAGGAGCCGATGACGAGCCTCAATCCCGTGACCAGGGTGGGTGCGCAGGTGGAGGAGGCGATCCGGCTGCATGCGAAGGTTCCCGCCGGCGAGGCGCGCCGGCGCACGGTCGAGCTGTTCCAGACTGTGGGCATCCCGGACTCCGGGATACGCGTCGATGCTTACCCGCACCAGCTTTCGGGCGGGCTCAAACAGCGGGTGATGATCGCCATGGCTATGGCCATGCAGCCGCGCCTGCTCATCTGCGACGAGCCGACCACGGCCCTCGATGCCACGATCCGTGCCCAGATCCTGGAGCTGATCCGCAACATGGCCACCACCACGGGCGCCGCGGTGCTGCTCATCACGCATGACTTCGGGGTGGTGAACGCGGTGGCCGACCGGGTGGCCGTCATGTACGCAGGGCAGATCGTCGAGGAGGGCGCGCGCGAGGAGCTCTTGAGCCGGCCGCGCCATCCCTACACGCAGGGGCTGCTGCGCTCCATCCCGAGGCCCGAGGCGCGCGGCAACCGGCTCGAGGAGATCAAGGGCGTGGTGCCGCGGCCCGGCCAGTGGCCGCAGGCATGCCGCTTCCATCCTCGCTGCCCGCACGCCTTCGACCGCTGCCGAAGCGAGACGCCCGCCCGTACAGTCGTCTCCCCGACGCAGGCCGCCTGGTGCCATCTCGTCGATGAGGAGGCGCGCGCATGAACGTCGCGGACGGCGGAGCGCTCCTGGAGCTGCGCGGACTCAAGGCCTGGTTCCCCATCCGCACGGGCATCCTGCAGCGCGTGACCGGCCACGTGAAGGCCGTAGACGGCGTCGATCTCATGATCCGGCGCGGGGAGACGCTGGCGCTGGTGGGCGAGTCGGGCTGCGGCAAGACCACAGTTGGGCGCAGCATCTTGCGGCTGATCGAGCCGACGGCTGGCAACATCTGGTTCGAGGGCGTGGACCTCGCCACATTGCCGGCGGCCGAGTTCCATCGCTACCGACGCCGCCTGCAGATCGTCATGCAGGACCCCGGCTCGGGG
>JAFMSC010000334.1 GCA_017353825.1 Hyphomicrobiaceae bacterium
CCAAGGCCGGCTGTCCACCGGCGCCATGGCCCGTCGCTTTGCTCTTGCCCCGTGTCCGTCCAGCTTGCGCAAAGACCTTCCCCGTGGGCTGACGTGCCGTGCGTCATCCCGAACCCTGCCCCGATTTGTGAGAGATTTGCCGCCCACCGGCGACCGAGACGACGCACGCTGCCCCGAATCACCTGACTTATTCTGTATGATGTTCGAATCGGTTGTCGAGGGGCGATCTCGACCGCGCGCAAAAATATGATCGGTGTGTCGGCGCCGCCGTAGTTGGCTGGAGCGGAGCGAGACCCAACACGTGCACTTTGTCCTTGTCCGGGTCCTTGTCCGGGTTGGGTTCGCTGATGCTCAACCCAACGACTCCAGCATTTTCGATACGATCTCGTACACGTCATTGGAGAGCGGCTTGGTCTTGGCCACGCGCTCAAGGGTCAGCTTGGCGGCGGCGCGCCGCACGGGTTCCAGCATCTTCCATCCCCGGAACGCGGACAAGAGCCGCGCCGCGATCTGCGGGTTGAAAGCGTCGATCTTGAGCACCTCGTCGGCCACGAAGCCATAGCCCTTCCCGTCCGGCCGGTTGAAGTTGACCGGGTTGGAGGCAGCAAACGCGCCGATCACAGCCCGTACCTTGTTGGGGTTCTTGAGGGAGAACAACGGGTGCTTGGTGAGCTTTCTGGCGGTCGCCAGCGAGGAGGAGAGCGGCGAGGCCGCCTGGCAGATGAACCAGCTGTCGATGACGAGGTGGTCGCTCTTCCAGCGCTCGTAGAAGCGGGTGAGCGCCGCCTCCCTCTCTGGCACGTTCATCTCCGACAGGATCGTCAGCGCCGCCGTCTCGTCGGTCAGGTTGCCGGCCTGCGCAAAATGCGTGGCCGCGCGCGCCACGTCGTCGGGCTTGCCACGGCTTGCCAGGTAGCCGAGCGCCACATTGCGCAGCGCGCGCCGGCCCGCGGGCTCCGCGGCCGGCGAGTAGGGTCCGGGGGTCTCCATGCGCTGATAGACCTCGGCGAACGCGTCGTGGAGCCCGGTAGCCACCACCTTGCGCAGCGTCTTGCATGCCCGGTGGATGGCGGACGGATCAACGTCGTGGCCAATGATGCGCGCCAGCTCCATCTCACTCGGCAGCATCAGGAACTGCGCGAGATAGCCTGGCGCCACGCTCTGGTCCTTAAGCGTCCGCGCCAGCGCGTCGATGAAGGCCTTGGGCTGGGGCGCGTGTTGCCCGGCGGTCTGGGCGGCGACCCTCTGGATTAGCACCCGTGCCGCATAATCCTGTGCCGCCTGCCAGCGGTTGAACAAGTCGCTGTCGTGCGCCATCAGGAACGCCAGCTCAGCGTCCTTGCGTTCCACCGCCAAATTAACCGGTGCCGAGAACTCGCGCAGCAGGGAAACCACCGGCGCCGACGGCACATTCCGGAAGCGGACCTTCTCGCTGCGCTTCCTGAGTTCGATAAGCCCGCCGGCAAGCCGCTCACCCGAAGCCAGGGTGAGGTGGAGCTCGCGGCCGTCGGCGTCCAGCAGGCCGAGCTTGATGGGGATGTACAACGGCTTCTTCCTGGGCTCGCCCGGTGTCGGCGCCTGGGTCTGCGTCAGGCTCAGCTCGGCCGTCTCGGTTTTGGCGTCGTATTTGAGCGAGCAGGCCACCTCAGGCGTGCCGGCCTGCGAGTACCAGGTCATGAACTGGCCGAGATCGCGGCCCGAGGCGTCGGCAAAGCAGGCCACGAAGTCCTCCACCGTCGCCGCCCGCCCGTCGTGGCGCTCGAAGTAGACGTCCATGCCTTTGCGGAACCCGTCGCGGCCCAACAGCGTCTGCAGCATGCGCACCAGCTCGGCGCCCTTGTCATAGACCGTCGCCGTATAGAAGTTGCTGATCTCGATGTACTTGGCAGGCCGCACCGGGTGCGCCAACGGGCCGGCGTCCTCGGGGAACTGGCGTGCCTTGAGCGAGCGCACCTCGGCGATCCGGTGTTCGGCGGGCGAGCGCATGTCGGCCCCGAACTCCTGGTCGCGGAACACCGTCAGGCCCTCCTTGAGGCAGAGCTGGAACCAGTCGCGGCAGGTGATGCGGTTGCCCGTCCAGTTGTGGAAGTACTCGTGCCCGATCACGCGCTCGATGTTGACGAAGGCGGCATCGGTGGCTGTCTCAGGCGACGCCAGCACCAGGGCGTCATTGAAGATGTTGAGGCCCTTGTTCTCCATGGCCCCGTTATTGAAGTCCGACACCGCCACGATGTTGAACACATCGAGGTCGTACTCGCGCCCGAAGCGCTGCTCGTCCCACTTCATCGCGCGCTTGAGCGATTCCATCGCCCACGCACACCGGTTCTCCTTGCCTGGCTCCACGAAGATGCGCAGGTCCACCCGTTTGCCGGACGCGGTGGTGAAGGTCGACGCGATGGAAGCGAGATTGCCGCCGACCAGCGCAAACAGATACGACGGCTTGGGATAGGGGTCACGCCACACCGCGTAATGGCGCGCGCCGCCGTCCAGCGTGCCCCGCTCCACCGGGTTGCCGTTGGAGAGCAGCACCGCCGCCTCGTGGCGGTCGGCCTCGATGCGCACCGTGTACCTGGCGAGCACGTCGGGCCGGTCGATGAAGTAGGTGATGCGGCGGAAGCCCTGCGCCTCGCACTGCGTGCAGTAGACGCCTTTGGACAGGTAGAGCCCGCTGAGCGCCTTGTTGGCTTCCGGGTTGGTGTAGGTGATGGTCTCGAGCTCGAACGCGCCTCTGGGCGGCGCGGCAATCGTTAACTGTCTCTCCCCGAGCGCGTAGTCGCGCGCACCGAGCTGGCGGCCGCCAAGCCTGACCGCCTCTAGCTCCAGCTGCTCGCCGTCAAGCCTGAGCGCGCCGGGCTTGGCCACCGCCGGGTTCGGGCGCACCTTCAGCCGCGATTGCACCCGCGTCCGCGTTCGATTGAGCGACACGTCGAGGCGAACGCTCTCGATCAGGTGGCTCGGCGGGCGGTAATCCTTGAGCAGAATCGGGCGGGGGGCGTCGGTCTTCATGCCTGCTCCGGGGGAAACGGGGGCGCGCGCAGCCGGTCGGGCGGAGCCTTGGCTCCTACATAAGTGGTTGCGCGCGCGGCGCAAGCAAATCAGCGCCGGCAACCGCCTTTTCCCATGGGGCTGCGAAAGCCGGCAAGGCGGCAAGGTCCGGGGTCAGACCCCCCGCCACCGACGGCGGTTCTCCATCTCAGGACCAGGCGCGAGGGCCATGACCGGGGGGCGCTTGAATTCGTTGCGCGCATCTTGGGACGAATGCCGGTGAGATCGCCAACCCGGCTTGCTAAGCTCGCTCGCACGGGCGGGGCGGATTTTCGAGCCCCAGCCCCCCTTAAGTTCAGCGCCCTAAGAGGAAGCGTCATGGCCGTTCGCATCGAGAAGTCCGGCTCAGTCTGGACCGTCATTCACAGCCGCCCGGAGGCGCGCAACGCCATGGATCCCACGAGCGCCGACGCCCTGCTGGCGGCCTTCGAAGAGTTCGACGCCGATGCGGAAGCCAATGTTGCGGTGTTCTGGGGCGAGGGCGGCGCCTTCTGCGCCGGCTGGGATCTCAAGACGGTGTCCGACCTCGACCTCAACGACCCCGTCGGGGCGCTCAACTTTCCCAAGCACGGCGGCAAGCCCCCGCGCGGCCCGCTCGGGCCGTCCCGGCTGGAGCTGTCCAAGCCCGTCATCGCCGCGGTGGAAGGGCCCGCCGTGGCCGGCGGCATGGAGCTCGCCATGTGGTGCGACGTACGCGTGATGGCCGAGAGCGCCTACTTCGGCGTCTATTGCCGGCGTTGGGGCGTGCCTCTCATCGACGGCGGCACCGTGCGCCTGCCGCGCCTCGTCGGCATGGGCAAGGCCATGGAGATCATCCTCACCGGCCGCCAGGTGCCGGCCGAGGAGGCCTACCGCATCGGGCTCGCCGAGAAGATCGTGCCGCACGGCGCCGCGCGACAGGCCGCCGAGGAGATGGCGCATGGGATCGCCCACTTCCCCCAGGCCTGCGTTCGCGCCGACCGCCTCTCCGCCTACCGCGCCTGGGGCAAACCGGTGCGCGCAGGCCTGGAAAGCGAGTGGGCCACCAGCGCCGGCATCGTCAAGGCCGAGGGCATCCGCGGCGCCACCCGCTTCGCCGACGGCAAGGGCCGCCACGGCGACTTCAGGGATATTTGAGCTAAGCTGCCTTCTGCCAGCACTTGGCCGACCTCGCCAGCATCCAACAGTGCGGGGGGGAGAGGGCCGGGGTGAGGGGCAGCCCTACCCTCTAAGCGCAGCGTCTCTGGCTGCCCCTCACGCTAACCCTGCCCCCAGCGGGGGGAGGGAACCTGGAGGACTACCCATGCAACTCAAAGACCACATCGTCCTCGTCACCGGTGCGCTCGGCACGCTCGGCTCGGCCATGTGCGCCGCCATCGAGGCCGCAGGCGGCACCGCCATTTCGAGCGATCTCGCCGCGCGCGGCAAGGTGGACATCGCCCTCGACGTGACGCGCGAGGAGGACTGGCAGGCGGCCATGGTCGACATCGAGCGGCGCCACGGTCGACTCGACGGGCTCGTCAACAACGCCGGCGTGGGCACCCCTGGCGACGTGGAGCAGACGAGCTTGGCCGAGTGGCGCCGGGTGATGGCCGTCAACGCCGACGGCGTATTCCTGGGGTGCAAGTACGCCATGCCGCTGCTGGCGAGGTCCAAGGCCCCCTCCATCGTCAACATCTCCTCTGCCTCCGGCATGGTCGGCGGCGCCAACTTGGCCGCCTACAACGCCTCCAAGGGCGCCGTGCGCCTGCTGACGAAGTCGGTGGCCTTGTCCGGCGCCCGCAAGCGACCGCCGGTCAGATGCAACTCGGTGCACCCCGCCTTCATCGAGGGCGACATGGTCGATGCTCTCGTCGAGCGCCGCCCCGACCCGGCCAAGGCCATGGCCAAGCTCCAGGCCCAGATCCCCATGGGCCGCCTCGGCCGCCCCCACGAGGTCGCCAACACGGTGGTGTGGCTCCTGGCTGAAGCCTCCTCGTTCACGACAGGTTCGGAGGTCCTGGTGGACGGCGGCCTGATCGCGGGGTGATCCCGCTCGGCTCTAAGCCGAACTTTTTTTGCAGTGAAACGATAACCGCCTGATCCGACTCGACTTCTTTCTTCGATCAGGCGGTCGCTACTGGACACGAGGGGCTGGCACGCCAAG
>JAFMSC010000335.1 GCA_017353825.1 Hyphomicrobiaceae bacterium
TCATCAAAACCCGTTCCAGTTTCGAGCATAGCCCCAGATGCTCAAAACCCTGGTATCATGCGGCTTTCCGATGCGTTAAGCCTCAAAATCCACCCACACTCTTTCCAGAAGACCCTCATAATCAAGTGGCAAGCGGGCGAGGGACCACTAGGATTAGGACTAGGACTAGGCACTAGGACGCGTCCGGCCGTCGGCGCCTTGCGCGCTTGCCGCGGGCGACCTCGGTGGCGAGCGCCTCCAGCTTATGCTCCCAGAAGCCGCGGAAGCGGGCGAGCCAGGCGTCGACCTCACGCAGCGGGGCGGGGTCGATCGCATAGAGCCGGCGCGGGCCGTCGACGCGCACACTGGCGAAACCTGCCTCACGCAGCAGTTTGAGATGCTGGGAGACGGCGGGCTGGGAGATGCCGAACTCGGACTGGATCACCTCAACGATGGCGCCCGAGGCATGCTCGCCCGCGGCTAGCAGCTCCAGGATGCGGCGCCGGACCGGGTCGCCGAGGATGTCGAAGGCTTGCATGGCGATCTAGGGACCAGCGGACGGCGGGCTCTCGCCGGTGTAGAAGGCCGTCGTGCGCGCGGCGGCGGTTCTGGCTGCGGCCGCGCCGGTGCCGGCGGCGATCGAGGCCGCGCACCAGGCATCGCTCGAGCCGCGCATGAAGGTCTTGCCCTCTGGCGAGTCCAACCAGGCCATCGCCGCCTGTGGGTCGACCGCCTCGCCGGTTTCCAGGTGACGGCCGAGGCCCATCATGGCCCCGTCCCAGCCGACCCCGACCGCACCGGGGCCGAACTCGTCCCAGCGCTTGTCATCGACGTGAGCCACGTGCTCCAGCTCGAGCCGCGTGCCGCCCTGTGGGGCCTCGGCCAATCGCACCGTGACCCACGAAACGTCGCCGCCGTGTTCCCACGTCACCGCGAGATGGCGCGGCGGCTCGCACGCCTGGATTTTGCCGCCTGCGTTACCCTGGAACTGATAGCGGCCACCGAGGCGCAAGTCGCCCGAGACGGGCAGGAACCAGCGCGGGATGCGCTCAGCGTTGGTGAGGGCGTCCCAGAGGTCGTCGATGTCAGTGTCGTAGGTGCGGGCGGCAACGATGACGCGAGCCATGCGGCCCTCGTGCTCGCGGCTTGAGACTTCGCGGACGACGGCCCTCAGCGCGGCGGCGATGTCGATCTGCATGGGCAACTCTTCGCTTGTTGGTGGCCGCCATGATACCATCTGATGCTTATATAATGCAATTGTTATATAAAGCAATTCGTATATAAAGCGCCACGAACTGTCAAACCCTTGGGGGGTCTCGGGAGTTTGGAGTGAGATTCGTCCTTGGGGACGGCCCGAGAGGTGGGCGGGGAGAGGGAGCCTAGCGGTTTCACCACCCGTGCGGCCGCCGGCCAAACCCCCGTATCGCGCGGCGTGATGGAGGATCGGCGGTGCGGGTGAACGGCCGAATCGGCGCTCCGAGGCGGTGGTAGATTGGTATCAGGTCCGCCGAGGTCCGCGCCGATTAACAGGTCGGAAACCCGCCCGGGGTCGCGCAAGCGAGCCCGAAATCCTCCGTTAGAGCCGCAAAGCGGCTTGATGGCGGTCGTTCATGTACGCTCTAGCACGACGGCGATGCCTTGGCCGACGCCGATGCACATGGTGACGAGGGCGTAGCGTCCGCCGATGCGCTGCAGCTGGCGAGCGGCGGTGAGCGCGAGGCGGGCACCGGAAGCGCCGAGCGGGTGGCCGACCGCAATGGCGCCGCCGTTGGGGTTGACGCGCGCATCGTCGGCGGGAATGCCGAACCCCTTGAGGCACGCAAGCACCTGGGCCGCGAATGCCTCGTTGATCTCGATCACATCCATGTCCTTGAGCGTAAGCCCCGCCCGCTCCAGCGCCTTGTTGGAGGCCGGCACCGGCGCAAAGCCCATGGTGCGAGGCGGCACGCCGGCGACACCCGAAGCGACAATGCGCGCCAGCGGCTGCACGCCCGCCCGCTCGCCGGCCGCGCGGCTGGCGATGACCATCGCCGCAGCGCCATCGTTGATGCCTGAGGAATTGCCAGCGGTCGTCACGCCGTCGCGATAAAGCGGCTTCAGCCTGAGCAGGCCGTCCATGTTGGTCTCGGGCCGCGGGTGCTCGTCCTCGTCCACCGTGAGCTCGGGCTTGCGCCTGTCCTGCGGCACGGAAACGGGGCGGATCTCGCTCTGAAAGAAACCGTCCTTTGCGGCCTGGGCGTACTTCTGCTGCGAACCGAGCGCGAACAGGTCGCATTCCTCGCGCGAGATCTGGTGCTCGCGCGCCAGGTTGTCGGCCGTCTCCGGCATGGTGTCGGCGCCGTACAGGCTCTCGATCTTGGGGTTGGGGAAGCGCGCGCCCAGCGAAGAGTCGAACACGCGGAAGTCCTTGGAGAACGCCTGTTCGGCCTTGCCCACGACGAAGGGCGCGCGCGACATGCTCTCTACCCCGCCAGCCACGCAAACGTCCGCTTCGCGACAGGTGACGGCGTGCGCCGCACCAACGATGGCGTTGAGACCCGAGCCGCACAGGCGATTGTGCACGGCGCCCGGCGTCTCCACCGGCAGGCCGGCGAGCAAAAGCGCGTGGCGGGCGACGTTGCGGCTGTCCTCGCCGGCCTGGCTGGCGCAGCCGATCGTCACGTCGTCGATGGACTCAACACTAAAGCCCGAGCGCGCCACCACCTCCTTGACGACGCACGCCAGGAGGTCGTCCGGCCGCACACGTGCGAGCGCGCCGGCATGCCGCCCGAACGGCGTGCGCAGTCCCACATAGATGTACGCGTCGAGCATGGCGTCGGTGTCTCCTGGCGGGTCTGTCGTGACTTATGAAAAGCGGGGCAGCTTTCTTTTCGGGCCGCGTCGGGGCGAGCCCTCAGGCGGGCCTGAACACCCGGGGCCCGCGCAAGGCCAGCACCACCTCGGCCATGATGGAGACGGCGATCTCCGGCGGGCTTTGGGCTCCGATGTTGATGCCGATGGGGCAATGGATGCGCTCGAGCTCGGCATCGGTAAAGCCCGCCTCCCTCAGGCGCTGCAGGCGCTTGGCGTGCGTGCGCTTGGAGCCGAGCGCGCCGATGTAGAAACCGTTGGAGCGCAGCGCGAGCTTCAAGGCCTCGTCGTCGATGTGCCCGACGTGGGCGAGTGCGACCACCGCCGTATAGGGATCAATCCCAATCTTGGGGATGGTGTCCTGCGGCCACTCTGTGTCGAGCCGGATGTTGGGGAAGCGCGCCTCGGCGGCAAAGGCGGTGCGCGGGTCGACCACGATCACCTCATGGCCGGTGAGCTTCACGAGCTGAGCGAGGATCTGGCCGATGTGCGTCGCGCCGATGACAAGCACACGCGCCGGCGGCACCAGGGCGTGCAGGAACACCTCGCCCTCCGCCGTCTCGATCAGCTCGCTCTCGCCGGCCTCCAGATGCTTGAGCACGAGGGCGTCGGCGCGGTCGTCGCCGCGCTCGAAGTACTCGCGCTTGCCGCTATCGAGCCGGGTCTTCACCAGGATGCCTCGGCGGTTGGTGCGAGCGTCAAACGCGCGCTCGATGAAGCGCGCCCCCTCGCCGCCCTCCAGTCGTTCCACATACACCTTGATCTCGCCGCCGCACGGCAGCCCGACCTTCCAGGCAGTGTCGTCGGCGACGCCGAACGTCAGCGTCTTGGGCTTGCCGTCGACCAGGATCGATTCGGCCTCGGCGATGATCTCGCCTTCCACGCAGCCACCCGACACCGAGCCTTCGAAGCGGCCGTCGGGGGCCATCACCATCTGGCCGCCGATCGGCACCGGCGCCGACCCCCAGGTGCCCACGACCGTGGCGAGCGCCACGCGCCCGTCCTTGTCGATCCACGTGCGGGCCGCCTCCAGGACATCGTGCGCTTCGGCGCGGCGCAGGGGTTGGTAGGTCTGGGACATGGCCTTCTCGCTGCTTTCGCTCAAAGCTCTGGGGGCTGCCCGACGGCGCTGCCTTCAGGCTTTGCGGAGACTTCTATAAGCGCGCACACCCCAACATAAAGGGCGGCGGCGCCAAGTGCCAGCGCCGCCGCCCTCGCTTGTGTATCAGTGGCGCGTGGAAACGCTCAGGCGTTGACCATAGCCTTCTCGAACAGATCGAGCACGTTCTTGCGCGCGCTGGCCCGCTGGCCGTCGTTGATGGCGATCAGCTCCTCGAACGCAGCGTATGGGCTGTCACGGCCCATGATGAACATGGCGGTCTGGTCGGCCAGGCGCTGGGCTTGGTCGTCGCTGCCAGCGATGTCATAAGCGGCGCGCAGAATGGCCCCGTACGCACAGAAGCGCACCGCCTTGGCATCCGTCGGCTCGCAGTGGCGGTTGTTACCTGTCCGGGCGATGGCGTATTGCGTCCACTTGCGCGGATCGGCGATGAACCCCCGCGCGCGCTCGGCAATCTGATGGACAAGAGGCTTCGACATTCGCGTACTCCCTGCTGACGAGGGGCCGGAAATAGCGGCCGGACTTGGATCGTGCGCCGCACAACCCGTTGGTATTGAGCGGCCTCAACAGGGCGAGGTCAAGGCCGGTTATCACGACCGCCAGCAAATCTCTGTGTTGGCTCAATTGTTTGTCGCAAGCGGTGCCTGTGCTTAGCGCGGGCCCTTCGGCGCGCGTGCCTGCGAGTTGCCGAGGTGCTGATTGTGCATATTCAACCGGCGGCGTGACATCCGCCGGCGATCGGGGGCGCTAGCCCGCGCGGGCGTCGACCTTATTTGGATGGAGCCGCCATCTGGGCTATGTCGTCGGTGCGCTCGTTGAACGTGCCAGCGATGACAAGCACAAGGAACGCCATTACGGCGAACGTCAGCATGATCTCCAGGTAAGGCGTGCGTTTGGACATCAGGCAGCCTCCCGACCGCTTGCATGGGTGCCCGGACCTTGCCCGTTGCGGCGCCCGAGGGAGACAACAGCGAGCCCTCCGTTCAGTTCCGCGGTCGCCTGCGGCTCGCGTCGAAATTCCTGGCTTCCTGGCCTGCTTTCTGGACTGACCCGCCCTGCGGGCCGCGGGGCCTTCGCGCGTACTGCCGGCAACCGGGCGTTCGCTCCACTGAAGTCTGCGACCCGAGAGAAGTCTGCGACCCGAAATCCTTGGCCGCGCCCGTTCTTGCCTGCTTGGGGTTTGTCTGTAGCGACGCGACCGGAAAAGCTCACC
>JAFMSC010000057.1 GCA_017353825.1 Hyphomicrobiaceae bacterium
GCCGCCCTGGGCGCGGCGACGCTTCTGGACCGACCAGGCCAGGCCGGCTTCTACAGGGCTCGTGGTCTCGTCGATGTCGTGACCGTAGAGGCACAAGCCCGCCTCCAGCCGCAGGGAATCGCGGGCACCGAGGCCGACCGGCAGCACACCATCCTCGGCCAGGAGGAGCCGGGCGAGTGGCTCAGCCCCGTCGGCGGCAAGCGAGACCTCGTAGCCGTCTTCGCCGGTGTAGCCGGAGCGCGAGATATGGCAATCGATGCCCCCCACCTTGCCGGGGGCAGCGGTCATGAAGCGAAGCCGCGCGCCCACGTCCGACAGCTTCGCCATTACGTGCTTGGCAAACGGACCCTGCAGGGCCAGCAGGGCGCGCTCGGGCGCCGGCTGCAGCCGCACGGCACCCGGCAGGCGCCCGGCGATGTGAGCGAAGTCCACCACCTTGCGTGACGCGTTCACCACCAGCATGAGGGTGCCATCGTCCTGAGGAGCGGCGGAGCGCGTCACCATCAGGTCGTCGATGATGCCGCCGTCTTCGTTGAGGAGCTGGGTGTAGCGCAGTTGGCCGGGGCCTAGGTTCACGATGTCGGCCGGCACCAACGCTTCGAGCGCGGCGGCAGTGATGACATGTTCGGGCCCCACCAGATAGGCCTGGCCCATATGTGAGACATCGAACAGGCCGGTGCGGGCGCGCGTGTGCAGATGCTCCTTGAGGATGCCGGGCGCGTACTGCACTGGCATCTCGTAGCCGGCAAATGCCACCATCCGCGCGCCCAGCGCGACGTGCAGCTCGTGGAGCGGCGTGCGCTGCAGGGAAGCGGGAGGACTGGAGGCACCGGCCATGGGGTCTACTCTGAAGCTCCGCATCGCTCGCATCCCGCGCCATGACAGCGCGAGAAGCGAGCCCCCTCTGTCGCGGAACCTGAGAGATTGAGCGGGCAGCTGTCCGAGCTGGGCCGCCTTACCCCTTCGGTGAGCCGGCCCCAATCTTCAAGGCCGGGCCGGCTGCTTTCCAGAGTGCCATCGGCCTGCGGTCCGTTTGCCTGAGAGGTTCCGGGGCGGTTGCTCCTTCGGCGCCGGCCCGGCTTCAAGCGAAACCGACCGGTCTCTCCCACAGGCGTCGATTGGCGAACCGCAGGATACGCGCAGGCGACGCCAAGTCAACGCAACACGCGGTAATGTTCGTCACGTTTCCGCAAAGTCCAGTCCAAGGGATTAGCGCGTGGCGCGGAGCGACCCCTTGTGCGCAGCGTGGGGTGCAGGCTTCTAAATCTAAGCTAATGCTGCGGAGCATGGCTCTTCCAGGCCTCGGTCAAGCCCCCTGGAGCCGAAGCCGCTGCGGTTGCCGAGCACGCGGGGACGGGCGTGGATTGACAATGGGGAGGCTCGGTGATGGCGTTGCCGCCATCAGCCTTACGACGGACTTGGTGGATTATGGCGGAGTAAGGCTTCGCTGATCCACCCCATGCTCCAGGGCGGGTTAACCCGCGCCGGGGACGCTGCGGTCGAAGCCGACGTAGACTTCGTATTCGCCGGGGCGGGAGCCTTCGGGGATCTGGAAAGTGACCGAACGTACCACGGAAAAGTAACTGATGGGGTTGTCGAGCGCCACGTCCACGGTGATCCTGGCCTTGTCGGTGGCGATCTTCTGACGCTTGGCGTCGGTCACGAAGACGCTGACGGGCAGTGTGACGCGGCCCGTTCGGCCCTTCTGGCCCAGCAGCACGCGGCCGGAAAAGCCGTATTTTACGGTAACACGACCCGGCTCGATCTGGCACTCGCGCGCCGTCTTTGTGATCTCGCCGCGGTGCATCACGGCGAGCCCGTCGCCGACGTGGCCGGGCTCATACATGGTGACGTAGCCGTCGCGGGCCCAGACCTGGAAGCGCGGGCAGCCGTAAGCCACATCGCCAAAGCCGCTGAGCGAGCCGGTCTCGGTCTTGGCCGCGGCCAGGAGCTGGTCCTGGTCAACGGAGCCGGCGTCAGCGGCTTTACCGGAACCGAACCAGCCGGAGCCGATACCAGAGGTCAAGGAGGACATGCCGCAACCGCTAAGAGCGGCGAGCAGCGCACCGACAGCGATAGGTCTCGCAGCTGAGACCATTGCCCTGCACACGGTTTGCGTCACGAAGCCCCTGTCCGAACACTTGCCCGGCCTCTTACGGACCGTTATTCCCCTTCCCATAGCGCCGTCTTGGCGCTCTGTGGACGATGCCCGGTGATTCAAACTGTAGAGCAAAGGCGATCCGCAGCCAAGTACACGGAATCCTAACCCCTCAGCGAATGCACCGCTGTCTTTGTGGCGCACCCCGCCGCGCCCCAGTTCACACGGCCCAGCTCCCATGACCCCACTCAAAATGGCCCGTTCGACACCGACCGATCAGAGCTCCCGGCCACCCCTGACCGTCCTGCTGGCCGCCCCGCGCGGGTTCTGCGCTGGCGTAGATCGCGCCATCAAGATCGTCGAGCTGGCCCTGAAGCGGTTCGGCCCCCCCGTCTACGTGCGCCACGAGATCGTCCACAATCGCCACGTGGTGGAATCCCTGAAGGCGAAAGGCGCCATATTTGTGGAGGAATTGGACGAAATCCCTGAAACTAATTCACCCGTGATCTTTTCGGCACATGGGGTGCCGCGGTCGGTGCCTGCAGCGGCCAAGCACCGGGGGCTGTTTTTTCTCGACGCCATCTGCCCGCTGGTGTTGAAGGTGCACGCCGAGGCGCGTGCGCACCATGCCGAGGGCCTGGAGATCGTGCTCATCGGCCACGCCGGGCATCCCGAGGTGATCGGCACCCTGGGTCAGCTGCCGCCGGGCGCGGCAACCCTGTTGCAGACCGTCGAGGATGCCCGCAAGTTCCAGCCCCGCGACCCTGAGCGGCTCGCCTACACCACGCAGACCACCCTCTCGCTGGACGACACTGCGGCCATTGTGGCGGCACTGAAGGCGCGCTTCCCGACCATCGTGGGGCCGCGCAAGGAGGATATCTGCTATGCCACTACCAACCGCCAGGCGGCGGTGAAGGCGATCGCGCCGCGTTGCGATGCGATGATTGTTGTCGGTGCGCCCAACAGCTCCAACTCCCTGCGCTTGGTCGAGGTGGCCGAGCGCGCCGGTTGTGCCAAGGCGCTGCTGGTGCAGCGCGCGGCCGACATCGCCTGGGACACGTTCGCAGACATGGCCACAGTTGGCATCACGGCGGGCGCCTCGGCGCCGGAGCTGCTCGTGACCGAGATCATCGAGGCGTTCCGGGCGCGCTTCGATGTGACCGTGGAGGAGGTGGCCACGACCGAGGAGCGCATTGCCTTCAACGTGCCGCGTGAGCTGCGCGACAGCGGCCCGGCCTAGCTCTGGCGAGAGAGGCGCGTGCTCGTAAATGGCCGTCTACACCGAAGTCTCCGACGACGAGCTTGCGGACCTGGTCGCCAGCTATGGGCTGGGGGCACTGCTGTCTTACAAGGGCATCGCAGAGGGCGTGGAGAACACCAACTACCTCCTGCACACCGAGAAGGGCCCGATCTTGCTCACGCTCTACGAGAAGCGCGTCATCCCCGAGCACCTGCCGTTCTTCCTGGGCCTGATGGAACATCTGGCCAATGCCGGCATCATCTGCCCGACTCCGGTGCGCGATAGCGAAGGACGTATGCTGCGCACGCTGGCCGGGCGGCCAGCGGCGCTCGTCACGTTCTTGGAGGGTGTGTGGATCCGGCGCCCGCAGCCGCGCCATTGCGCCGAGGTGGGCAAGGCGCTGGCCGCCCTGCACATGGCGGGGCGCAGCTTCGGCCTGACGCGCGCCAACGACCTCGGGCTCGCCGGCTGGCGCCCGCTATTCGCGCACTTCGAGGCCCGCGCCGACGAGATCGATCCGGGGCTTGCCAACACGGTGCGCCAGGAGCTGGATTTCCTTGAAGCAAACTGGCCGTCCGCGTTGGAGCAGGGGATCATCCACGCCGATCTGTTCCCGGACAACGTCTTCTTTCTGGGCGACCGCCTGTCGGGGCTGATAGACTTTTATTTCGCCTGCAACGACGCGCTGGCCTATGACATCGCCGTGACCCTCAACGCCTGGTGCTTCGAGAGCGACCACAGCTACAACGTCACCAAAGGGCAGGCACTGCTGAAGGGCTACGAGAGCGTGCGTCCGCTTCCGCCGCAGGAGCGGGCGGCACTGCCGTTGTTGGCGCGCGGCGCGGCCCTGCGGTTCCTGCTCACGCGTGCCTACGACTGGCTGCACACGGCGAGCACCGCGCTGGTCAACCGCAAAGACCCGGCCGAGTTCCTGCGTCGGCTCAAGTTTCATCGCGGGGTGCGCAGCGCGAACGACTACGGCCTGCTGGAGGGGGCATGACCACGCACGCCACCGGCACCACGGCCGCGGCCGGCAAGCCGCACGTCACTATCTATACGGACGGGGCGTGCGCCGGAAACCCAGGGCCAGGCGGATGGGGCGCGATCTTGATGTACGGCTCCCATCGCAAGGAGCTTTCCGGCGGGGAGCCGGTTACCACTAACAATCGCATGGAGTTGACCGCCGCCATCTCGGCCTTGGAGGCGCTCACAAAGCCCGCGCGCGTGGATCTCCACACAGATTCCGAGTACGTACAGAAGGGCATCAGCGGCTGGGTTGAGGGCTGGAAGCGCAACGGCTGGCGCACCAGCACCAAGCAGCTGGTGAAGAACGCCGAGCTGTGGCAGCGCCTCGACGCGGCGCAGGCGCGTCACGACGTGGCCTGGCACTGGGTGCGCGGACACGCGGGGAATCCGGAAAACGAGCGTGCCGACGAGCTGGCCAGGGAGGGCATGCGGCCCTTCCTGAAGAAGGGCCGCTCGGAGACCCGGCATCAGCGATAGCCGAGCCCGCCCTTGCCCTTGCCGGTCTTGGCTGCCATCTCGCGCATGCACCTGGAGCGGAACTGCTTCCGTGCCTTGCCGTGCAGGCCCTTAGCATCGGCCTGGCTGGAGCATTCAATGGACGCAGCAGTGCGTTGTTTCGGGGCCTTGGCGGCCTCCTGGGCGAAGGCCGAGGCGCAAAAAAGGCTGAGCGCCACTGCACCGGTGAGGAGCACGATACGTTGCATCACAACCTCCGTTGGTCACCGTACGTCCCCCGGAAGCGCGATAGGCTGTTGGGTGAGGCTACGCCAGAGCCTTCAAGAATCGTGGTTGCCGGCGACTCCGCAGCAAATTTGGAGTCGCCGGCGGCCGCCGAGATCAACGTCCCCCGCTGTGAACGCCGGCGGCTTTTACCGGCCTGATGCCCCCAGGCCAAAGTACGGTGGATCGGCCGGCCGCGGTTCGATCTCGGGTTCGGAAGCGTGCACCCTGGTGCCCGCCTTGGCGCCCGTGTTGTTGGCACCCGTGTTGTTGGCGCCCGTCCTGGCACCCAATCTGGCACCCAATCTGGCACCCATGGCAGGTTCCCCATACCTGCTGTCGGCTGCCGGAGCCCGCGGCGATGCCATGGCGGCCCCTTCCGTCTCCTCGATCCCGGCAATCTCGGGTTCCCAGTTCGCCTGACGGGTCGCCTGACGAGTTGCCTGACGCGTTGACGTGCGCGCAATCACGGTTGTCCCAAACATGGGCTCGGGCGGTACAGCTGCAGGCCCTTCCACGTGCACGGACGTGAGCCAAGCGGTTGCGATCTGCCAAGTCTCGGAGTGAACGCTCACGCCCTGCAAGCCGAGGGCAAGAACGGCCGAGGCCGCGGTCAGGATGAAGGTGGCGGCCATGACCGCTGCGGACTGTAGGAAATGGCGCCGGGATTGGCTTCGCCGGCGCGCCAGGTGGGCGTCGTAGGCGGCGCGCTTGTGGGCGTCGCGCAGAACCTGATAGGCCTGCATGAGCTCCCGGAACCGCTCCCCGGCATACCTGCTGTCGGGGTTGAGGTCCGGATGAGTCTTCAGAGCGCAGCGCCGAAACGCCGACTTGATCCGCTGGTCATCGGCCGTGGAGGCGATTCCCAATACCTTGTAAAGGTCGCGCACTCGAGTTTCCCCGGGAGGACCAGCTTGCCCTTACGCGCACAGCACAGCATTGAGAGGATAGCGTAAACCGGTCGTTAAAACGATGTCCTTTACAGGTCATCTCGAAGCCTGTGGATAAAAATCAGACATCGGCTATTAGTGACGAGCTGGCACTAATACCAGACATCTTGACCAGTGGTCGGGAACGGTGGTCAGGGCCTGAACCAAGCCTGCAACGACCCCGTGAAATGAGATGGCCGCGCCCGACATGCCCTGCTTGCGCTCATAGGCATCCGGACGCGGCCTGCAGACGACCGATCCTTGGTGCGGGCAAAGTATCGATCGCCTGCGAACTGCACCTCACGCGAAGGCGGCCAAATTTGCGAGTGCGGCGATATGGGGCCAGGCAAATACGGCAATCCTGCAGGCTTTGCAGCAGGCGTTTTGCGATTGGTTAACGGCGCAGGAGGGGGGCTCAGCCTGCGTGGACGGTGTCTGCGCCCTAGTCGTACTGAGTTTCCATTCGCTGGGCGCACCCGGATGGATGAAAGGCGTGCTGCACTGCAGCGAGTTTCTGGATAGTGACGCAGTACAACTAGTTCGTTTAGCGGCGCGCGTCGATCCTGGGTTCAGTCCCCGGCCGACGCCGGGCGGGAGCACAGGCTCTTCAACGATATTGGCGAACCCGCGGGCGTCCACGTTCTGCCGCGCGAAAACGCGGGCGCGTCTTGCTTGTTTCCCCGGGGTCGAACCGCGCAGCCACCAGCTCATTGCTTAACGCGTTGATATTGATCCTGATATCTGGTCGAGGTTGGTCTCGCCAAACAGGCACGTCTGCGTCCTGAGGGGGGTGCTTCCCGCTGCCGCACCCAGCCACGGCCGTTGGGACAAGGCCGTCGGCAATGCCCCGTTGCATGAGACCGGCTGGCGCCGTCTTTGCAACCCGTCCCCTTGCAAATCAGACGGCGCGCCAGTGGACCGCCATCCGCGCGCCCCACCGCGGGCGCCACAAGTGAGCGCTGCCCGCTCAACCGGTTGCGTCTTGCGCAGGCAGCGCCCCGGAGACTAGGAACACGGGGCCGGCAGCTCCCCCGCCACGGGAGGGCCGGCTCGTTCCGATCAACGCCAATCCCGAAGGGCCATCATGCAGCAAGGCTCCCATTTAGGCGGGGATTACCGCCGCCTCGCGCTGGCGCTCCTACTTGTTGCCGCCATCGGTCCAGCGCGCGCCCTGGCCGAGCCCAAGCTGGTCGAGGAGCGCGCGTCCACCTACAACAATATCTTCATCTACAAGGACGGCGCCGATGTCATCATGACCTTCGGGCACAACCGGCGCTTTTATACCGAGTCGATCTACGACTCGACCGACGAGCTGGCACTGCCCGTCACCTACACCCGCTACATGACCGTGGGCCTCGCCTACGCTGACGCGGCCGACAACCTTCTGGAGGTCGGCTTCGGCGGGGGGCGGACGGCCTGGTACCTGCACAAGCACATGCCGGCCCTCGACATCACCTGTGTTGAGCTCGACCCAGCCGTCGTGGATCTGGCCCAGAAGCACTTCGCTGTGCGGCCCGAAGACAAATTCAAGATCACCATCTCCGACGGCCGCAACTACTTGGTCAAGAGCCCGGAGACGTGGAACGTGATCATGATCGACGCCTATCGCGGTCCGTTCGTGCCGTTCCACTTGCTGACCGAGGAATTCTACAAGATCGTCAAGTCCAAGCTGAAACCCGGCGGCGTGGTGGTCCAGAATGTCGAACCCACCACCATGATGTTCGATTCGGCCGTGGCCACCATCCAGAAGGTGTTCGCCAACGTCGAGGTCTACGACGCTGCTGGCAATATCGTCACCGTCGCCTACGACGGGCCGCAGCGCCCCCAGGAGCAGTTGATGGCGCGCGCGGAGGTGCTGCAAAAGCAGCACAAGTTCGTCTATCCCCTCGCCGCTTTTCTGTCCGAGCGTCGCGCCGTGAAACGCAGCCCCGGCAAGGTCCTCACTGATGACTTCGCTCCCGTGGAGTCGCTGCTGGCCATCGAGAAGCACAACCGTAAGCTGGACGAGTTCTCGGAGCCGCTGGCGAAATGACCACACGCGGTTCGGCACGCTTGGGGCTGCTGGCGTCCCTGTTCGTCATCGGCTTCGCCTTGATGGGGTTCGAGATGCTGGGCAGCCGCTATCTCAACCCCTATTTCGGGAGCGGCATCACGACCTGGGCGTGCCTGATCTCGGTGGTGCTGTTCGCCATGATGGTTGGGTATTTCGCCGGTGGTTATGCGGTAGACGCCTGGCCCGGCGTCGGCCTTCTCGCGCTGTGCGTCGTCCTCGCCGCCGCCTGCATGCTGATCGTGCCCCAGACCGCGAATTGGCTGCTGCAATTCATCATTGAGGGCCTGGGCGACGGCTTCGCCGGCGTGCTCACCGCCTCGCTCGCACTATCGCTGCTGCCGGTCGCGTTTCTTAGCGCCTGCTCGCCGTTCGTGGTGCGACTGTTGCTGGTGGACCTCGACGCCGGAGGCAAGACGGCGGGGCTCGTCTACAGCGTCTCGACGCTCGGCAACGTGGCGGGAACTCTGGCGACCACCTTCTACCTGATCCCCAACTTCGGCATCCGTGCCATTACCACCGCCTTCGGGGTAGCCCTCGCCATCCTCGCGGTGCTGCTCTTCTTCGGGAAACGACCGCTAGGCAAAGGCGTAAGGACCGCCGCCGTCGTTGCGCTGTTGGTCGGACCGGCGGTGGCGGTGGCTTGGCCGTGGCCGTGCTTTGCGGAGGATCCCGCGCACGACGGCTGGGCGGCCTCCTATCCCGAGGGGCCGCTGTGGGTGGGTGAGCGCCTGCTTTACACCGAGATGGGCGCCAGCAAGGTCGTGGAGTGGAAGGCGGGGCAGCGGCGCGACTTCTGGCAGGAGCCTGGCTGCGGCCCAACCGCCATCTCCGCCTTCCGCGACAGCCAGTTTATCGTGCTCTGCCACCTGGGCGGCAAGCTCGTGCACCTCGATGCGTCTGGACGCAAGATCGGCGAGTTCAAGTCGGCAGCGGACGGGGAGGTGCTGCGCGATCCCAACGATTGCCACACCGACGGCCGCGGCGGCGTATTCTTCACCGACGCGGGACTTTTCATGCAGGGCGCGCCGGCCACCGGCAAGGTGTTCCACCTCGCCGCCGACGGCACCATCCGCAAGCTCCTCGACGGCGTCTACTACGCCAACGGCATCGCCGTGGACTTCACCGGCAAGCGTCTCCTACTGTCGGAGCATCTGGCGCGCAAGGTCTGGCAGTTCGACTTGCGTGACGACCTCACGATCACCAACCGCCGGCTGTTCCTCGATGTCGGCAGATACTTCTCCGCCGACGAGATCGACTACCCTGAGACCGGCCCCGACGGCATCGAAGTGGACCGTGAGGGCACCATCTTCATTCCCGTGTACGGCTCAGGCCGCATGCTGGCCGTGGCGTCGGACGGCACCGTCAGTAAGCTCACCGTGCGTACCAAGTTCGTCACCAACATCGCCATATCCGCCGCCAACGCCGCGGTCGTCGGCGCCTTCGCCAACGACCGGCCGGGCCTTCCGGGCTGGGTGGAAGTTCTCCCCCGCCAGACCCTCCTCGCCCTGGTCAAGAGAACCGTGGTGGCGCCCGTGCGTTAGGCCCGGTTTGGCCCAGTATCAAGGCAGCGCTGGTGGCCGGACTCCAGTTGGGTTGCATTAGGGCCTCGTTGCGGAGTCGTGATCGGTATTCCGATCGGGCTCTGGGGGACGGGGCGATTGGACGGTTGGCTGAGACCACGCTGCCGGAAACGTTGCGTGGCAGCGGTCGTGGGCAGCGCGGCGCGGTCAAGGATGGGGGGCAGCTCACAAGCAGCGGCATGTCACAGACCGCAAGACCCTCAGCTTGAGCGCCCGAACTCAGGCAATGGACGCAACTGATCCCTGATCGCCCGATCGCTGATCGCCGGTATCATCGGCGCGGGGGTGGTGATCGCCAACCTCCAAATCCGAGCGCTTCGCTCTAGGCTGGAGCCATAGCCGCGAAAAGCGGTAACCTGGGCAGGCGGCTGCCGCGCGCGCCGCCCCAACGTCTGTCGGGCCGCGCGCCGGGGGCCGGAGGTTCAGGCCATGCAGGCGCTGCGCGAAGCGCGATTGGAGATTGCCAGGGCGTTGGTGGAGCCGATCCGGGCCAACGTTGTGCGGCGGGACCGCGAGTACGCCGCCTTCCATGGCTGTGTGGATTGGCATTCCGCCGTCCACGGCGCGTGGGCTCTCACGGCCTACGCGCGCATGACCGGCGACGGGCGCTATGATGCCCTGCTCCGGGAGCTGCTGCGCCCTGAGAACCTGGCCGCAGAGCGCCGGCTGCTCGCCGCCCGCCCCGACTTCGAGATGCCCTATGGCCGAGCCTGGTTGCTTCGCCTTGCCCGCGAGCACATGCTCCGCATCGGCAACACCGCGCTCAAGCCCATGGCCGACGACGTGTTGGTGTCGATGTTGGCCTACTACGGCGGGCGCGTTCCCGACCCGCGGCGCGGCAGCTACGGCAGCGACTCCTGGGCGCTGATCAACATGCTCGACTACTCCAGGTGGTCGGAAGATGGAGCAGCCGAGGCGGCCATCCGCGACCTCGTCGAAGCGCATTTCGTCGACCATGGCGGCGGCTGCGATTATGCGCTCGAGACCGGTCACTTCATGGCCGTGGCCACCACTTGGGCTTGGCTGGTGAGCAAGGTTCTCCCGCGTGCTGACTTTGCACGTTGGGGGCGGGCGTTTTTCGCTCCGAGCGGCCTGCCGCAGCGGGTGCTACACCCCGCCAGCTGGCACCACCACGGCCTCAACTTCAGCCGCGCCTGGGGCCTGTGGGCCCTCCACTCGGCCAGCGGGCCCGGCGATGACGGTCAGGCCTACCTTGAGGCCTATGCCGCCCATTTCCGCGCCACCTACGAGAGGCCAACGCTATGGCGAGGCAGCTACAGGGGCGTCGGCCATTGGGTGCCCCAATTCGGCATGCTGGCGCTGCAGCCGCTGTTCGAGAGCTCACGCGCCAGCTAACGACGCCTCCGTCGAGGCGATGCGGGCTTGCATCCTGCTTGCGCTGGTGTATGCTTTGCAACGCAAAGGAACGGGCGGGCACATGCAGGACCTTCGCAAGGCGCTGGCCGACATCGGCAGCATCCGCCAGCAGGTCGCGGCCGGGACGATGTTCCGCGGTTACGGTCCCATGGTCGTTGCCATCACCGGCCTCCTGGCCGCCGTCACGTCCACGGCCCAGTCGTTGTGGCTCGCCAGCCCCACGCATCATCCCCTGGCCTTCCTGACCGCCTGGGCCCTCACCGCCATCGCCAGCGCCGCGCTCATCGGCGCGGAGATGATTGCGCGCACGCGCCGGCATCATGGCGGGCTCGCCGATGCCATGCTCATGAACGCCGTGGAACAGGCCCTACCAGCGGGCCTTGCTGGCGCCGCCATCGCGCTGGTGCTCATCCAGTTCTCCCCCGAGACGCTGTGGGTGCTGCCCGGCCTGTGGCAGGTGTTGGTGGGGCTCGGCATCTTCGCCTCGGTACGCTCGCTGCCGCGGGCCGTAGCGTGGGCCGGGACCTGGTATGTCGCCGCTGGCCTCCTCGTTCTGGCGCTGTCCAGCCAGACACAGGCGCTCTCGCCGTGGGCGATGGGCTTGCCGTTCGTGATTGGCCAGCTGCTGCTGGCCGCCATCCTCCATCTTGCGTTTGGAGGTAGCGATGGCGAAGACTAAGGCGCCGTTCGCCTACGAAGGCCTTGACCGTGCCATCCACGAGAAGGCGCGACTGGGCGTGCTGACCTCGCTGATGGTGCACCCGCGCGGCTTGGCATTCGCCGACCTCAAGCACTTGTGCGGCCTGACCGACGGCAACCTGAGCCGCCATCTGCTGGTGCTGCAGGAAGCCGGCTTGGTGGAGATCATCAAGGGCTACACAGGCAATCGGCCTCACACGCAGTGCCGGCTGACCGCAGCGGGACGCCAGCGCTTCCTCGATTATCTCTCAGTCCTGGAGCAGGTGGTGCGCGACGCAGCCGCTGTGTGTGAACAGGCGACCGCGGCCGAACCGCCGCCCGATGCTCTGCGGGTGCGCCCCGCCTGAGTTTTTTTGTGATAGGGCTTTGCAATGCAAAGCGTGGTGTCGAGCGTTTTGAGGGAGGGGAGAGCCGTGCAGAGGATCCATGTCGCCATCATCATGGACGGCAACGGGCGCTGGGCGACGCGCAGGGGCATGCCACGCCAAGCCGGACATGCGGCGGGCGTCGAGGCGCTGGGCCACATCCTTGAGGCCGCACCTGACGTGGGAATCGGCACCCTCACTGTCTATGCGTTCTCGACCGACAACTGGCAGCGGCCCACGGCCGAGGTGAACGCGCTGATGGGGCTCCTGCGCCGCTACGTTGAAAAGGAGACGCGACGCCTGGTGGAGGGCGGCGCCCGTCTCACCGTGATCGGGCGGCGCGACCGGCTTCCGGCCGACGTAGCGGCGGCCATCGGCCGCGCCGAGCGGGCCACGGCACGCGGCACCAAGCTGCACCTGCGGGTGGCGGTGGACTATTCCGCCCGCGACGCCATCCTGGCCGCGGCCGAGACCACGGCGCGGAGCGGCGAGTTTACGCGCGAGGCCTTCTTACGCACCCTGACCAGCGACGCGGCCGGAGAACCGGCAAACCACCGCTACGTGGACCTGTTGGTGCGCACCGGCGGCGAGAAGCGCCTCTCCGACTTTCTCCTGTGGGAATGCGCCTATGCCGAGCTCTACTTCACCGACCGGCTGTGGCCCGACTTCAGCGCCGAGGACCTCGCCACGGCCGTGGCCGCCTTCCACGCCCGCGAGCGGCGCTTCGGCGGCCTCGGCCCGTCGGTGAGCGCCGCCTAGGCTTCACTCCATCCGAACGCCTGGTTTTGTCTGCTTCCGGCCATCCCTCGCAAGATAGCGCCGATGCGCATTCTCCTCATCAACGTCCCGCATCCCTCCATTGGCAGCCGCATTCCCGATGATCACCTGCCTCCGCTCGGCCTTCTCGCCGTTGGTGGGCCTCTGATCGACGACGGTCACGATGTTCGGCTCATCGACGGCGAGTTCGGGCCGATGCCCCTGGTGAACGTGGTGGCCGCGGCCGCGGGCTGGGCTCCCCAGGCCGTCCTATTCGGTCACTCCGGCTCGACCTCCGGCCATCCCGTGATCCGTGAGGCGGCGCGCGGCGTTGCCGCCGCACTTCCCGGCGTTCCCATCGTCTACGGCGGCGTATTCCCCACCTATCACTGGCGCGAGATCCTCACCGATGAGCCCTATGTCACGGCTATTGTCCGCGGCGAGGGCGAGGAGACCGTGCGCCGCCTGATGCGGGCCATCGACACGGGCTCGCCTCTCGACGATGTTCCCGGCATCGCCTACCTTGCGGCCGGCACCCCGCAGGCGACGCGCCCGGCGCCGGTCATTGCCGACCTTGATGCCTACCGGATCGGCTGGGAACTGATCGACCACGCCCGCTACAGCTATTGGGGCGGACTGCGCGCCGTCGTCGTGCAGTTCTCGCGCGGCTGCCCGCATCTGTGCACCTACTGCGGTCAGCGCGGCTTCTGGACCCGCTGGCGGCATCGCGACCCGGTGCTGTTTGCCAACGAGCTGGCACGCCTCAACCGCGAGCAGGGCGTGAAAGTCATCAACTTCGCGGACGAGAACCCGACCGTGTCGAAGAAGGTCTGGAAGACGTTTCTGGAGGCGCTGATCACCGAGAAGGTGGATCTCATCCTGGTTGGTTCGACGCGCGCTGACGACATCGTGCGGGACGCCGACATTCTCGACCTCTACAAGAAGGCAGGCTGGCAGCGGTTCCTGCTCGGCATGGAGCACACCGACGTGAGGACGCTCGCGCTGATCCGCAAGGGCGGTGCCACGGTCACCGACCGCGAAGCGATCAGGCTGCTGCGCCGGCACGGCATCCTGTCGATGGCCACCTGGGTGGTGGGGTTCGAGGAGGAGACCGACCGCGACCACTGGCGCGGCCTGCGCCAGCTCATGGCCTACGACCCCGACCAAATCCAGATGCTGTACGTGACGCCGCACCGCTGGACGCCCTATTTCCGTGTTGCGGCCGACCGCCCGGTGATCCAGGCGGACCGGAGGCGCTGGGACTACAAGCACCAGGTACTGGCCACGCGCCACATGCCGCCTTGGCGTGTGCTCCTGTGGTTCAAGCTCACCGAGGTGATGCTTCAGGCGCGGTAACTACTCACCCCTCTGCGGCGTTGTGACTCGGGTCTGACGAGTTGAACCCACTGCGGCAAGCTGATTCACGCTTGCCATGTCGCAGGGAAAG